>NZ_JAZDCT010000003.1:0-277057 GCF_036324045.1 Pseudomonas carassii
GGGGGCGCGGCGCGGCCACCCCCCGGCCGGAAAGGGCTGCGCAGCAGCCCCAGTGGCGCCGATCAGTCAGCCAGGCGCCAGGTAGTGGTGCCCTTGCTGTCTTCCAGCACCACGCCCATGGCGGTCAGCTGGTCGCGGATGCGGTCGGACTCGGCCCAGTTCTTGTCGGTGCGCGCCTGCAGACGCGCCTGGATCAGCGCCTCTACTTCGGCGGCATCGACCTTGCCCTCGGCGCCGGCACGCAGGAAGTCATCGGCTTCCAGCTGCAGCACGCCCAGCACATCCCCCAGCTCGCGCAGGCGACCCGCCAGGCCGGCGGCGGCCGCGGGGTCGCTGTCGCGCAGGCGGTTGATCTCGCGCACCAGGTCGAACAGCACGGCGCAGGCTTCCGGCGTGCCGAAGTCGTCGTTCATCGCCACGGTGAAACGCTCGACGAACGCCTCGCCACCCTTGGCCGCGACCCGCGGCAAACCGCGCAGCGCGTGGTAGAAGCGCTCGAGCGCGCCCTTAGCGTCGCGCAGGCTGTCCTCGGAGTAGTTGATCGCGCTGCGGTAGTGGCTGGCCACCAGCAGGTAGCGCACCACTTCCGGGTGGTACTTGTCGAGCACGTCGCGGATGGTGAAGAAGTTGTTCAACGATTTGGACATCTTCTCGCCATTGATGCGGATCATGCCGCAGTGCATCCAGGCGTTGGCGTACTGCTTGCCGGTGGCCGCCTCGCTCTGGGCGATCTCGTTCTCGTGGTGCGGGAACTCCAGGTCGCTGCCGCCACCATGGATGTCGAAGCTCTCGCCCAGGCAGCAGGTGGACATCACCGAGCACTCGATGTGCCAGCCCGGACGGCCCGGCCCCCACGGCGAATCCCAGTAAGGCTCGCCCGGCTTGACGCCCTTCCACAGGACGAAGTCCAGCGGGTCCTGCTTGGCCTCATCGACCTCGATGCGGGCGCCGATGCGCAGGTCTTCGATCTTCTTGCGCGACAGCTTGCCGTAGCCGACGAACTTGCCGACCCGGTAGTACACGTCGCCGTTGCCCGGCGCGTAGGCATAGCCCTTGTCGATCAGGGTCTGGATCATCGCGTGCATGCCGGGGATATGGTCAGTGGCACGCGGCTCCTGGTCCGGCGGCAGGATGCTCAGGCGGCGCTCGTCCTCGTGCATCGCGTCGATCATGCGGGCGGTCAGCGCGTCGAACGACTCGCCGTTCTCGTTGGCCCGGTTGATGATCTTGTCGTCGATGTCGGTGATGTTGCGCACATAGGTCAGCTCATAACCGCTCTTGCGCAGCCAGCGGGTGACCAGGTCGAAGGCCACCATGCTGCGGCCGTGGCCCAGGTGGCAGTAGTCGTACACGGTCATGCCGCACACGTACATGCGCACCTTGTTGCCGTCCAGCGGCTTGAAAACTTCCTTGGTTTTGCTCAGCGTGTTGTAGATGGTAAGCACGAAGGTTCCTCAGCTGCCCCACGAATCGCGCAGGGTCACGGTCCGGTTGAATACCGGGCGACCCGGCTGGGAGTCTTTCAGGTCGGCGCAGAAGTAGCCTTCGCGCTCGAACTGGAAGCGGTCTTCTGGCTGGGCCTGGCCCAGGGAAGGTTCCGCGCGACAACCGCTGAGCACCTGCAGCGAATCGGGGTTGATGTTGTCGAGGAAGCTGCCGCCGTCTTCGGTCTTCTCCGGGTTGGCGGAGCGGAACAGGCGGTCGTACAGACGCACATCGCACTCGACGCTGCCTTGCGCCGGCACCCAGTGGATCACGCCCTTGACCTTGCGGCCTTCGGGGTTCTTGCCCAGGGTGTCCGGATCGTACGAGCAGCGCAGTTCGACGATGTTGCCGTCGGCATCCTTGATCGCCTCGTCGGCGCGGATCACGTAGCTGCCACGCAGGCGCACTTCACCGGCCGGCTCCAGGCGCTTGTAGCCCTTTGGCGGCTCTTCCATGAAGTCGTCGCGGTCGATGTACAGCTCGCGTGCGAACGGCAGCACGCGCACGCCCATGTCTTCCTTCGGATGGCGCGGCAGTTCGAGCTGCTCGACCTGGCCCTCTGGGTAGTTGGTGATCACGACTTTCAGTGGGCGCAGCACGCACATGGCGCGTGGCGCGGTGCGGTCAAGGTCGTCGCGGATGCTGAATTCGAGCATCGCCATGTCGACCACGCCGTCGGAGCGGTTGGTGCCGATCATCTCGCAGAAGTTGCGGATCGACGCCGGGGTGTAACCGCGGCGGCGGTAGCCCGACAGGGTCGACATGCGCGGATCGTCCCAGGCCTCGACGTGACCTTCGTCCACCAGCTGCTTGAGCTTGCGCTTGGAGGTGATGGTGTAGTTCAGGTTCAGGCGGCTGAACTCGTACTGGCGCGGGTGCGCCGGCACCGGCAGCTTGTCGAGGAACCAGTCGTACAGCGGACGGTGGCTTTCGAACTCCAGGGTGCAGATCGAGTGGGTGATGCCTTCGATGGCGTCCGACTGACCGTGGGTGAAGTCGTAGTTGGGGTAAATGCACCACTTGTCACCGGTCTGGTGGTGGTGGGCATGGCGGATGCGGTACAGGATCGGGTCGCGCAGGTTCATGTTCGGCGAGGCCATGTCGATCTTGGCGCGCAACACGCGTTCGCCGTCCTTGAACTCGCCGGCCTTCATGCGCGCGAACAGGTCAAGATTCTCCTCGACGCTGCGCTCGCGGAACGGGCTGTTCTTGCCCGCCTCGGTCAGGCTGCCGCGGTATTCCTTGGCCTGCTCGGGGGTCAGGTCGCAGACATAGGCGTTACCCGACTTGATCAGCTCCACGGCCCAGGCGTGCAGCTGCTCGAAGTAGTCCGAGGCATAGCGCACCGGGCCTGCCCACTCGAAGCCCAGCCATTTGACGTCACGCTGGATGGAGTCGATGTACTCCTGGTCTTCCTTGGCCGGGTTGGTGTCGTCGAAACGCAGGTGGCAGGCGCCGCCGAACTCCTTGGCCAGGCCGAAGTTGACGCAGATCGACTTGGCGTGGCCGATGTGCAGGTAACCGTTGGGCTCCGGCGGGAAACGGGTGACGATGCTCTGGTGCTTGCCCGAGTCCAGGTCGGCCTGGACGATCGGCCGCAGGAAGTTCACAGGGACGGCGGGTGCGCCTTTGGCAGCGGCGTTTGGCGCGTTGTCGGCAGTGGGCTTGCTCATAGTGTCCTTGAATGCAGGTAGCCGGCCCGGGTAGGCCGATTGAATCAAAGCGCCTATCATAGCCGAAGCAGTCAAGCTGCTGACAGCCGGAGCACCGACAAAGTGGCGCGTTTTGTCGCCGCAGCGGTCTACAATCCGGCACAATGGCGCCCCAGTGGCGTGTGCCGCGGCGGCCTGCTCCTGCGTCAGGTCATCCGAGCGCACCGCGCACCCTATTTCCCGAATGCCTTGAAAGAGCGAATTTCAGCATGTCCAAAGTCAAACTGAGCACCAACCACGGCGATATCGTCATTGAACTGAATGACGAAAAAGCCCCGATCACCGTGGCCAACTTCCTCGAATATGTGAAGGCCGGGCACTACAGCAACGTCGTGTTCCACCGTGTGATCAAGGGCTTCATGATCCAGGGCGGCGGTTTCGAGCCAGGCATGAACGAAAAACGTGACAAGCGTGCCAGCATCCAGAACGAAGCCGACAACGGCCTGAAGAACGACAAGTACACCATCGCCATGGCCCGTACCATGGAGCCGCACTCGGCGTCGGCGCAGTTCTTCATCAACGCCTCGAACAACGACTTCCTCAACCACAGCGGCAAGAATGTCCAGGGCTGGGGCTACGCAGTGTTCGGTAAAGTGACCGAAGGTACCGAGGTTGTCGACGCCATCGAAAAGGTCGCCACCGGTTCCAAGTCTGGCCACCAGGATGTACCGAAAGAAGACGTGATCATCGAGAAAGCCGAGATCATTGAGTGATACTGCTGATCTCCGATCTGCACCTGCAAGAAGAACGCCCGGACATCACCCGGGCGTTTCTTGATCTGCTCGACGGCCGCGCCCGCCACGCCAAGGCGCTGTACATCCTCGGCGACTTTTTCGAGGCCTGGATCGGCGACGATGCGATGACGCCGTTCCAGCAGTCGATCTGCCAGGCCCTGCGCCGGCTGAGCGACAGCGGCACGGCGATCTACCTGATGCACGGTAATCGCGACTTCCTCATCGGCCAGGCGTTCTGCGACGCCGCTGGCTGCACCCTGCTGGCCGACCCCAGCGTGGTCGAACTGGGGGGCGAGGCGGTGCTGCTGATGCACGGCGACACCCTGTGCACCCGCGACGTGGCCTACATGAAGCTGCGCCGTTACCTGCGCAACCCGCTGACCCTGTGGATCCTGCGGCACCTGCCGCTGGGCACGCGGCAGAAGCTGGCGCGCAAGCTGCGTAGCGAAAGCAGCACGCAGGTGCGCATGAAGAGCACCGAGATCGTCGATGTCACCCCCGAGGAAGTGCCCAAGGTGATGGCCGCCCATGGCGTGCGCACCCTGGTCCACGGCCACACCCACCGGCCGGCGCTGCACAAGCTGGTGGTCGACGGCCAGCCGGCGCGGCGTATCGTGCTGGGGGATTGGGATCGTCGGGGCTGGGCGTTGCAGGTGGACGAACAGGGCTTCCAGCTGGCGCCGTTCGAGTTTTCCTGAACGACAGACGCGCCCCCCTGTAGGAGCGGCCTCGTGCCGCGAAAGGGCCGCACAGCGGCCCCCGATTTCAGCGATTATGCAACGATCGCCGGGGCTGCTTTGCAGCCCTTTCGCGGCACGAGGCCGCTCCTACATCATCTGACGCCTGATCACTGGGCGCTGACCACCCGCCCTTTATCCCGCTCACTGATCACATACCGCCGATACTGCGGATCAGCCTTGATTTGCGCCTCGGTAAACGGGATCAGCGCCAGTTGCTTGGCCGCGAAAGCCCGCGTCTGGTCGGCGGCATGCTCCGACGCCTTTTCGCTCGACAGCGAGAACGCCAGCAATCCCTGAGCCTGTGGCCCTTGCTCGGTGAAGCTGACCACCTGCAGATAGCTCGAGCCACTGACCACCAGGCGCTTGCCCGGCCCCACCGGCACACTGACCATCGCGTTGTAGACCCCCAGGGCCTGCGGACCACCGGGTACCGGCGTGCCATCGACGGCCTGCTGGATCTGCCCCCAGCGCTGGTCGGCGGCGATACCTGCCTCGCCAACCTGCTCCAGTGACGCCAGCGCCGCCTCGCGCAGCAGCTTGCCTACCGCGGCCTGCTCCACCGCCAGGCCACGAGGCGTGTGCTGCGGATCGGCCGGATCGAATGGCACGCGCCAGCTTTGCGGGTGTTCGGCCAACGCACCGGCGATATTGATGAAGTGGACCAGCCCGATTCCGCTGTCCAGGTCGGCCTTGCCATTCCAGTCCCGCAAGCTGGCGCACACTGACTCAAGGTCCGCCTCAACGCCCTTGCACCACTGCAGCAGGTCTGGCAGCAGCAGGCTGGCCTGGTACACCTCGTCGTCAAACACCATGCGCCGCAGCTCGGCGACACCCAGCTTGTCCTTGCCCTGCAGGCGCTGCAGGGCAAAGCGGCTGCGCATGCCCAGGGGCTGGTCGGCACGGCTGACCAGCGGCGAGAAGCCGGTCAGTGGCTGGGCCGGGTTGGCCATCCACGCCGAATCGTTGGCATGCTGCACATAGTCGCGCCGCTCCAGGTTCGGCAGCAGGCTCGCCGGGAAGATCCCCGGCTGTGCCGCTTGATCATCGACCTTCCACTGGCAGGCGCTGCGCGAGCCATCGAGCACCACCAGCGGGCCGGAAGCCGCCGGATTGCTGCACTGCGCCAGCAGCGCCTGGTCGACATAGGGCACCACCGACTGGTTCAGGTACAGGGCCTGGCCGGCGGCATCCACCGCCAGGGTGTTGACCCAGGGGATACCCTGCAACTGCCCCACCGAAGCCTTGAGCGCCTCCAGGCTATCGGCGCGGTTGATCCGGTACCACTGTTGCAGGACCCGGGTATTGTCCAGGTTGGCGTCGCGCAGGCTGTAGGCCGCCTGGTTGTCCCAATCCAGCCGCCCTGGCCACTGCACCACCGGGCCGAACTTCGACAGGTGGATGGTGCGCTCCACCTCGCTCAGCGTGCCGTCCTTGCCCTTGACCGTGACCTTGAGCTGCTGGCGCTCGAGCGGCAGCGACTGGCCGTCATACAGGTAACGGGTCGCGTCCTTGGGGTCCAGCTGCAGGCGGTAGAGGGTGAAATGCTTCGAGGTATCGACGGTATGGGTCCAGGCCAGATGGCGGTTGAAACCGATATTGACCACCGGCAGGCCCGGCAGGGCCGCGCCCATCACATCCAACTGCCCCGGGATGGTCAGTTGCATCTGGTAGAAGCGCATCCCGCCGATCCAGGGGAAATGCGGGTTGGCCAACAATAGCCCGCGACCGTTGGCCGAACGCTCGCTGCCCACCGCCACCGCGTTGCTGCCACGCTCGGCGGCGAACTGTGCCTGGCGCGCCAGGGCCACGCTGTAGTCGACCGTCGGGCGTTGCGCCGCCAGCTTCGGCGGAGTCGCGGCCACCACCGCCTCGACGAACTGGCCGACACCGCCTTCGGCCAGCAGGCGTCGGGTCAGTTTGACCAGGTCGCGGCTGCTGATTGGCCGCACCCAGTCCCCTGCCCCGCACTCGGCCGGCAGGCCTTCGGCGCGCCGCTCACCCAAGGCACGGTTGTAGCCGCTGGCATAGCCGTCGAGCAGGTCGCGTACCGCCACCGGCTGCGCCTGCAGGAAGGCATCCACCGCCGCCGGTTGGTTGAGCCAGGTGAAGAACAGGTCGCTGGACAGGTTGTCACGCTGCTCGACCGTTTTGCCGTCGCCGCCAAAATAGCGTGAACGCTCGCCATTGACCGTCAGCACCTCGTTAGCCAGCAGGCACAGGTTGTCCTGGGCGTAGGCGTAGCCGATGCCGTAGCCCAGGCCGCGTTCGTCCTTGGCCAGGATATGCGGCACGCCGAAGCTGGTGCGGCGGATCTGCGCGGTGGCCTCGTCGGCGACCTCCCGGGCCTGGACGGCCAGGCTGGAGGCAACCAGGGCGGCGGCAAGGCCCAGGCGGAACAGGGGAAGAGGGATCACAGGCACTCCTCGTGCTATCGGGGTCATCCCGAACAGACGAATGGCCGGATGAAAATTTTACGTTCGACACGAGGCTGCAACGTTCTCAACAGAGCGTGTCAGATTTTTTTCACCGAGGGTTGCAGTTTTGTCGATCTCATTCGTCTTTAGATGTGAGGCACCCATGATTTCGGGACAGTCCACGAAAAGGAGCATTCACATGTACAACCCGCAACAATCGCTATCGGCGCCGCCTGCCCCAGGCCAGGCCGCCGTCCCCCAGGAGGAACGCGTGGGCAACGAACAGATCCGCGAACTGCTGCGCGCCTATGGCCTGCGCACCAGCCTGATCCGCCTGAAGGTCATCGACGCCCTGCACACTGCCGGGCGCAATGGCCGCAGCATCGGTGTGCGCGGCGTGCACGCGCAACTCGAGCAACTGGACATTCCGCTGTCGTTCCTGAGCGTGCGCGAGGTGCTCAAGCGCCTGTGCAGCGAAGGCGTCATCAGCCTGGGCAGCGACAAGTGCTACAGCCTGAACCCCCAGGCCCGGGCCGTGCTCGAGCAGCCCGCCTCGCGCTGAGCGCATGGCCGGCAAGGATATGCCGGCCCGCCCGTCTCAGGGCTTGACCTTGCGCCGCAGGATCCCGTTGATCACCACAACCACCACCGCGATGGCGATGGCGATGTACTGGAACGTCTGCTCGCTGATAGTGCCCTGCTTCTGCAGGTAGCTTAGGCCGAGCATGATCCCCAGGACCACCAGGATGATCAGGATCGAGTATTTGAGGCGCTGCACGTGGGTCATCGGTAATTCCTTGCGACATCGGGGACATGAGGCTCCAGCGGAGCCGACGCCATGATACCTCGCCCGCTTTTCCCCCGCTGAAGTTCCTGCCCGCCGCCTTTCCCTGCGCCTCCCTCCTCACTCCTTAGCCCCGGGAATGTCCCTGGATGCACGCCTGGGTCACCCACCCAAAACGCCATCATGGAACCCCTTCACTAGACGGTTTGGGGCCTGTAGCTAAAGGGTGAAGGCCTTTCCTACTTCGCGACATCAGGTTGCCCGCAAACAACAGGCAGCTACGACTACAAGCTCCGGTCCGCTTCGCGCCTAGCGACCCTTTCCACTGCTGTTCGAAAATCGGACCACGCCACTCGGACCGCCACCCGTGGCCGACCACGCCGCAGCCATTCGGGCCTCGGCGTCTGCCAAACCTACATGACGGAAGGAACCATTTCGTGGAAAAGCCAGACCTGAGCAATATCGACATCACCCAACTGCCCCAGTCGCTGCAGGCGCTGATCGAGTGCGTCGGCCTGGACAGCGCCTACCGCCTGACCTGTGCTTTCGGCGGACGCCCCAAGTACATTCCCAAGCACCGCGACCGCAGCAAACTCGCCGATGTGCTGCCATCCGCGGCGCTCGACGCGCTGATCGAGCGCTATGCCGGCCTGGCCCTGGAGATCCCCAAGCCCGACCACTTCCAGCGCCAATTGCGCAACCAGCAGATCCAGAGGGAAAGCGCCAGTGGGCTGTCGCGCAGCCTGCTGGCCAACAAGTATGGTTTGAGCCTGCGACAGATCGGCAATATTCGGCGCCAGGAGTGCCATGCCCGCTGAGCAGGCACTCCACCGGGCTTAGAAATCGCGCTTGTAGAAGATGTCCAGCGAACTGGCCAGGCCGCTGGCGGCCTCCAGGTAGACCTTCTTGCTGAGCTTGTAGCGCAAGGCAATGGTGTTGGCAGGCTCGAACACGCCGACACCATAGCGCAGGCTCAGCCGCTCGGTGAGGTTGCCGCTGGCCACCACGCTGGTCTTGTTGCCCGAGCCTTGGGTGTCGAGCTGGAAATCGTCGATACCCAGGTTCGAGGCCAGGCCCCCGGTCAGGCCGGCGCTACCCATCAGGCCCAGGCCCAGCGCCGCCTCGGCCAGCATGTTGTTGTCCTCGCCGGAGCTGTTCAGCGGCCGACCAAGCACCAGGTAGGACAGCGCCTGCTCCTGGCTCATCGCCGGCTCCGAGAACACCTTGGTGGTAGGCTGCTCGGCGCTGCCGCTCAGGCGGATACCGGCAATCACGTCATCGACCTGGCGGATGGCCTCGATGTCGAGGTACGGCTGGTCGATAGGCCCGGCGAACAACAGGCGCGCACGACGGATGCTCAGCTTCTGCCCGTAGGCGCGGTAGCGTCCGTCGGCCAGGCTCAGTTCGCCGCGGGTGTCGAGGTTGTCGCCGATATGCACATGCCCCAGCAGGTTGGCGGTGAGGCCGAAGCCCTTGAACGACAATTTTTCGCTGCCGACCTCGACATCGATGTCCATGGCCACCGCCATCGGCGGCTTGCCCTGCTCGGTCTGGTGGCCGACGATTACCGTGTCGTCCGAGACCTTGACCGTCGAGGGCGGCAACTCGCGCACGGTGATCTTGCCCTTGGGCACCCGCACCTTGCCGATGACCGCCAGGCGGTCGTCCAACAGGCGGATGGTCAGGTCGGGCGCCACTTCCAGCGCCGCGTAGGGCTCGACACTGACCGGCAACTGCTGGCCCTGCAGGCGCAGGTCCACGCCCAGCGCCTGCCCCCAGCTCAGGTGGCCGGCCAGTTGCCCGCGGCCGGCGGCGCCGCTGCGCCAATTGCCGTTCAACTGCACCTGCTCGCCGGCGATCAGTGCCTGCAGCGACAGGTCCTCGAGGCTGACCGGCAGCTCCGCGCCACTGACTTCGCCGCCGCTCAGGGCCAGGTTGCCATTGACCTGGGGCGCCAGCAGGCTGCCTGACAGGCGCCCGCTGCCGTTGAGCTGGCCGGCCAGGCGCTCGACCATGGGCAGGAAAGGGCGGATGACTGACAGGTCGAGCCCGGCCAGGCGGAAGTCGCCGGACAGTGGCTTGTTGCGGCCCAGCGGGTCGATGCGGGCATTCAGGTTCAGCTCGCCCAGGCGCTCGCCACGGAAATCCACGCGGGTGTCGACCCGGCGCGGCGCCAGGGCGCTGTCCAGGCGTAGCACCTGGTAGGGGAAGTCGATCCAGCGGTCCTTGTCGCGCACGCGCAAGGTGCCGCCGCCGGCATCAATGCGAATACTGCCCTTGGGCCCGCTGGCGGGGATGTCGAGGTTGATGTCGGCATTGAGCAGACCCTGCCAGGCGAAGTCCTTGGGCAGCCACTGGGCCAAGCTGTCCAGCGGGAACTGCTTGAGGTGGTAGCGCAGACGCGGCTCCGGTGCCAGACGCTGGTCCTCGCCGCACAGGCTGGCCTGCCCGGAACGCCAGCAGTGGGCGCCGAAATCGAGCTGGCCGCTGGCCAGGCGTTGCAGGCGCGCCGGTGCCTGCAGCTGCCAATCCTGCCCGCCGGCCTGGATGCGCCCGCTGGCCAGGCGGCCACGCCAGTCGCCCTTGCTCAAGGCACCATCCAGCGCCAGGTCGAGCTTGAGTTGCGGGCCGTCGAGGGCCAGCGTCACGGCCTGCTGGCGGATATCGCCCTTGCCTTGCACGTCGAGGCTGCCCAGGGCGGTATCCCCCAGGCGGATCCCACCGGCCTTGAGCGTCAGCTGGCCGCGCTGGGCGTTGTCCAGTCGCGCATCCAGGTTCAGGCGCTGCACACGGTTGTCCGCCTGGCCCAGTTGCTGCCCCTGCAGGGCCAGAGTGCCTTGAGGCGCGGCCAGGGTCCCGGCCAGGTCCAGGCGACCCTTGGCCTGCCCTTGCAGCTGCGGCCAGAGCTGGCCCAGACGCGGCAGATCGAGGTCGATGCGCCCAGCCAGACGCTGCTGCAGGCTGGCGCTGCCGCTGATGCGGTTGTCACCCAGTTGTACCGCCAGGCTGCCCAGGGTCCAGTGCTCTCCCGCGCCCTCGGCGTCGACCTTGACCAGCGCCGGCTGGCCACGTAGTCGGCCCTTGAGGTCCAGTTGCGCCTTGAGCGTCAACTGCTCGTGCTTGAGTTCGCCCTGACTGCGCAGCGGGCCGGCCAGGGTGCCCGGCAGTTCCGCCAGCCAATAGGCAGGATCCAGCGCCGACAGTTGCAGGTCGACATCCCAAGCCACTGCGTCGGCGAAACGCAGGGCGACACTGCCCGCGGCCTTGCCCTGCCCCGCACTGAGCAGCAGTTGCGGCAGGCGTACCTGGCCCAGGTCGCCCTCGAACGGGCTGGCCAGGCTAAAGGCGCCCGCCGGACCGTCCAGATCACCATTGAACGTGCCTTTGTAGTTGCCGTCGCGGTACTGCACCTGGGCATTGAAGCGCTTGAGGGTGACCTGGGGCGCCTGCTCCAGCGGATACAGGCGCAACCAGGGGAAGTCCAGCCAGTCGAGGCTGGCGTCGGCGCTCAGGCCCTGCTGCCAGTCGGCGCTGGCCTGCAGCTTGAGGCGCTGCGTGTCGCTGGCATTGAGGTCCAGCGCATCGATTCGGGCGCCCTTGGCGTCCACCTTCCCGGCCAGCACCAGGCCCACCGGCCCTTGCTCGGCGGGCAAAGTAGCCGAGCCAGACAATTGGTAACCCTTGAGCAGATCGCCCTGGGCGTCGAGCTTGAGCTGGTTCAGTTGCAGGGTGTCGGGCAACTCGCCGGCCGGCTTGAAGGCCTCCGAGCGGATGCTCAGGCGGGCCGGCAGGTGTTCTGCCAGGGCCTGCAACTCGCCGTTCAGCCGGGCATCCAGGTAACCACTGCTGGTAGCCTCGATGACGAGGGTCTTCTGCAGCTCGCCCTTGGCGCTCAAGGCCAGCTGCCACGACTTGCCATCGACCGCGGGCAGTTGCAGCGTGCCCTGCAGTTGCAGCGGCCAGTCGCCCTGGGGCGTCAGGTCGCCTTGAACGTCCAGGTGCAGATCGTCTCGGCGCAGTTGCAGGCTGTCCACCCGCAGGCCGCTTACAGTCCAGTGCGCGGTCAGGCTCAGGTCGCCCAGCAGGTCGCTGCCATCCAGGCGCAACTGACCCACCTTGACCTCGCCCAACTCGATGGCCAGCGGCAGGTTCAACGCAGGCAATTGCAGCGGACCGCTGTCGGGCTGGTCTTCACCCGACGCGAAGTCCATATCGATGCGCTCGGCCTGCAGGCGCTCCACGCACAGGGTGGCACGCAGCAGGCAGGCAGGCGACCAGGCCAGTTGTGGTGCCAGCAACTCGACCCGATCGTCGCCGGCAGACCAGCGCAGCAGGCTGGCCTGCCAGCTGCCGCCAAGGCGCCCGGTAAAATCGCTGACCTCGAGCCCCGGCACCCGCGCCAACACCCAGCGGCTGCCCGCCTGGGTGCCGAACACCAGCCCCAGCGCCAGGACGATCAGCAGCAGCAGGCCCGCCAGCACCAGCAGGATCGGTTTGAACACACGCATCACAGCTCGGGCCCCATTGAGAAGTGCAAGCGAAAACCACCGTCATCATCCAGCGCGCGGGCAAGGTCAAGGCGCAGCGGACCGACCGGCGACACCCAGCGCACACCGATACCTACACCGGTCTTGAGGCTGGGGAATTCCAGCGAGTTGAACGAGTTGCCCTGGTCGACGAAGGTCGCCAGGCGCCACTTTTCCGCGATCGAATACTGGTACTCGGCGCTGCCGGCCACCAGGTAGCGGCCGCCAATGCGGTCGCCCTGGTTGTTCTTCGGCGACAGCGACTGGTAGTCATAGCCGCGCACGCTCTGGTCGCCACCGGCGAAGAAGCGCAGCGACGGCGGGATGTTCTGCTGGTAGCCGTTGGTGGCGCTGCCGCCGAACTGCACGCGACCGAGGAAGCGATGGTTCTGGCCTAGGGTGGTCAAGCCTTTGAGCAAGACGTTGCCGTGGATCAGGTTGGTGTCCGAGCCCAGGCCTTCCTTGGCGGCCTGCAGGTCGAACTGCAGGCGGTAGCCGTTATGCGGGTCGATGCGGTTGTCGCTGCGCAGGTACGAGAAGCTGACGCCCGGCATCAGCAGGTTGCTCAGGCCCGAGTCGTCGCCCAGGCGGTATTCCTCGCGCTGGTACTTGAGCGAGATCACACGCTGCCAGCCACTGGGCAGCTTGCTGTGCCACTCGGGGCCGACGGTGAGCAGCTTGCTCAAGGTGTCGGTGCCGGAAATATCCTCGTTCTGGTAGCCGCCGGCGAAGCGCAGCTTGTCGGTGAGTGGCGGGTCGAGCGGGATGTCGTACCACAGCCCGACGTTCTGCCGGGGCGCCGACAGCTCGGTTTCCCAACCATAGCTGTGCCCTTGCGGGTTGACCCAGTGGCGGGTCCAGTTGGCCTTGCCGCGCGGCCCGACGTCAGTGGAAAAGCCCAGGCCCAGGCCCAGGGTACGCGGCTTGCGGGTATCGAGGCGCACATCCACCGGGATGTCCTCGCCCACCGCGGCGGTGGGCGCGGCGTCCACCCGCACGCTGTCGAAGTAGCCGCTCGATTGCAGGTCGTTGTTGAGTTCGGCGATCAGTTCCGAGTCGTAGGGGGTACCGGGCTTGAACGACACCATGCGCTGCAGCAGGTCGTTGTCCAGCGGCGCGTCGCCGCCGAAGGTCACCGCGCCCAGGCGGTAGCGCGGGCCGCTCAGGTAGACCAGCTCGATGTCGGCCACGCCGGCCTGCGGGTCCACCGCCAGCCGCTGGCGCTCGAAACGGCCGGCGAAGAAGCCGTAGCGCGATGCCTGGTTCTGGATCAGCCGCTTGGCATCCTCGTAAATGCCGTGATTGAGTTGCTCGCCCGGGCGCAGCGCCTTGCTGTCGGGGATGCGAAAGGCCTTGAGTTCGCTGGCCGGCCCGTCGATGCGCACGGTCACGTTGCGCAGGCGCACCGGCTCGCCGGGCTCGACCCGGATGATCAGTTGCGCGGGTTTGTCCTTGTCGCTGGCGGGCTTGACCTCGGTCTCGACCCGCGCCTGGTAGTAGCCCAGGGCCTGGGCAGCCTTGCGCGTCTGCTCCTCGGCGCCCCGGCTGAAGCGCAGCAGCGCTTCTTCGTCGCGCTCGCCCAAGCTGCCGATATACCCTTCGATATTGGACTTGAGCGCCTTGTTGGCGGGTTTGACCCGCACCAGCAATTCGCTCTGCGCCCATGCCATGGAGCTGGCGGCCAGCAACAGCAGGCCCCAGCCAAGTCTTCCTGAATACGTCATGCGCGGCATGCTACCAGAGCAAAGGGGTCAAGAGGGCTGTCGGCAAACGCCTGTCACAGGTTCGCCACCCTGGACGAGCAGGGATTGGGATGGAAGAACACCCGTTCCCTGATCGGCCCCACCGCGATCTCGCCGATCTCCTCATAGCCCTGGCGCTGGTAGAACGCCAGGTAGTGCGCATTGCCGGTGTCCAGCACCACGCCCTCGGTGCTGGCGTCCTCCGCGCACCAGTCGTGCACGGCCTGCAGCAGTTGCTCGCCGTAGTGCTGGCCCTGGAACTGCGGGTGCACGCCCAGCAGCGGCAGGACATGAACATTGTCGCCCGGCAGGCAGCCGGCCAGCGCCGCCTGGTAGTCCAGGTAGCGCCGGGTGCAGCGCAGGCCGGTGCCGAGGATCATGCGCAGGCGCCAGGCCCAGCTGTCGGCCACGCCCAGGCGCCGCTGCGGCGGCACGATCAGCGCCAGGCCGATCAGGCGGTCCTCCAGCAGCAGGCCGATTGCCGGCAGCTGCAGATAGAAGTGCTGGCGCACCCACTCGCGCACCATCACCCGCAGGCGGCGCTCGTAGCCGGGGCGCTGGCCCTCGAACAGCCAGGCGAAGGTCGGCTCGTGGCGATAGGCATGGTAGAGCAGCGAACGCGCCTCACGGGCGTAGCCGGCGTCGAGCAGGCAGGTCCGGGCCGGGGCGGCGATGACGTCGGGCATTGCGGGCAGTCCTCCTGGAATGGGCGTACAGTGCCTTGGAGCCAGATTCCGGCGCTGGGTTCACCTCCTCCAGCACGTTAGCAGTGCCCGCCGCGCGGCGCCATGCTGGCCGTGGCCGGCGATGTCGGCTAGCATCCGTGGCTTTTACCAGGATTATCTTTCCATGAAGATCGTCTCGTTCAACATCAATGGCCTGCGCGCCCGTCCGCACCAGCTGGCGGCGCTGATCGACAAACACCAGCCGGACGTGATCGGCCTGCAGGAAACCAAGGTCAGCGACGATCAGTTCCCGTTGGCCGACGTCGAGGCGCTCGGCTACCACGTGCACTACCACGGCCAGAAGGGCCACTACGGCGTCGCCCTGCTCTCGCGCCAGGCGCCGCTGTCGTTGTTCAAAGGCTTTGCCAGCGATGAAGAGGACGCCCAGCGCCGTTTCATCTGGGGCACCTTCGCCGATGCCGACGGCACGCCGATCACGGTCATGAACGGTTACTTCCCCCAGGGCGAGAGCCGCGACCACCCCACCAAGTTCCCGGCCAAGCAGCGCTTCTACAGCGACCTGCAGGCCCTGCTGGAAAGCCAGTTCCAGAACCACCAGCCGGTGCTGGTGATGGGCGACATGAACATCTCGCCCCAGGACTGCGACATCGGCATCGGCGCGGATAACGCCAAGCGCTGGCTGAAGACCGGCAAGTGCAGCTTCCTGCCCGAGGAGCGCGAGTGGATGGAGCGACTCAAGGGCTGGGGCCTGGTCGACAGCTTCCGCCACCTGCACCCGGAAGTGGCCGACCGCTTCAGCTGGTTCGACTACCGCAGCCGCGGCTTCGAGGACGAGCCCAAGCGCGGCCTGCGCATCGACCTGATCATGGCCTCCCAGGGCTTGCTGCCGCGGGTCAAGGCCGCCGGGGTCGACTATGAACTGCGCGGGATGGAAAAACCTTCGGACCATGCGCCGATCTGGCTTGAGTTGGGTTGAGTTCAGCCGCTAGCGCTTGACTCTAGCCTTGTAGCGCTCTCGAGATCGAGCGCCGCCCGCGTGGCGCTCGATCTCATAGGCGCCACACCTCTCCCGCCAAACACTTGTTACAAACCACGCTTAAACATCGCCTCGTTCATTTCGTCCATCAGCACGAACTCCCGCTGTCCGCCCAGCAACCCTGAACAAGGCTTTCCCATGACCGCACCCCTGAACCGCCTCACCCTGGCCGCCCTGCTGGTCGCCTGCAGCCTGCCGGCCCTGGCCGCGGCGCCCGCGCACAAACCCGGCACGGTGTTCCGCGACTGCGACAAGACCTGCCCGGAAATGGTGGTGCTGCCCGCCGGCAGTTTCATGATGGGCACTCCGGATGACGAAAAGGGCCGCCAGGACGACGAAGGCCCGCTGCACCAGGTAACCTTCAAGAAGGCCTTTGCCGTCAGCCGCTACCAGATCACCAACGGGGAATGGAAGGCCTACCTCAAGGCCAGCGGCTACAAGGTTCCCAACGGCGACACCCGCCCGGGCCGCGAATGCATCGCGGGTGTGCCGCGCTACCAGCAGGGTGACCGCCAACCCGCCGTGTGCCTGAACTTCCACGAAGCCGAGGCCTATGCTTCCTGGCTGTCGAAGAAGACCGGCAAGGTCTACAAGGTGCTCAGCGAATCCCAGCGCGAGTACGCCGTGCGCGGCGGCAGTACCGGGCCGTTCCCCTTCCCGCTCGATGACAACGACGAGCAGAAGTACCAGATCTCCAAGCACGCCAATACCTACGGCCCCACGGACGGTTTCTCATTCACCTCGCCCGTCGGCAGCTTCCCGCCCAACGCCTTCGGCGTCTATGACGGCCACGGCAACGTCTACGAGTGGACCCGCGACTGCTATGTCGACAGCTACGCCAGCGCCCCCACCGACGGCAGCCCGCAGACCAACAGCAGCGAATGCGAGGACCGCCGGGTGATCCGCGGCAACGACTACACCGAGGCACCGATCTTCTCCCGTTCGGGCAACCGCAACGAACGCAGCTCCACCCTGCGCGGCGACTGGATCGGTTTCCGCGTCGCCCGCGAACTCTAAGCCCTCCCCACTTCCGGCGCCCCTGGCGCCGGATCCGCCTCGCCACTAAATCCGCGCAAAACCCTCTCGTCTACCAAGATCAGGGCCTGGTCCGCCGCCCTGCGCCAACGAATACTCACGAGATGACTCCATGACGTCCAAGACCCCCAGCCTCGCCCAGGAAACCCTGCGGATACTCAAGCCGTTCTGGATGCTGGTCGCGCTTTCGGCGGCCCTCGGCGTGGTCAGCGGCCTGAGCGTCACCGCCCTGCTGGCCACCATCAACAGCGCAATGAACGCCGTGGGCGGGCCGGACACCCGCACCGCCCTGCTGTTCGGCGGCCTGTGCCTGCTGACCCTGGCCTGCTCCACCGGCTCGAATCTGCTGACCAACTACGTCGGGCAGAAGGTGGTGGCGCGGCTGCGCCGCGAGCTGTCCGCCAAGGTGCTGGTGGCACCGATCGCGCAACTGGAGCGCTACCGCGCCCACCGCCTGATTCCGGTACTGCTCAACGACGTCAGCACCATCAGCGCCTTCGCCCTGTCGGTGGCGCCGATGGTCATCGCCTTCACCGTCACCCTCGGCTGCCTGTCCTACCTGGCGCTGCTGTCCTGGCAGATCCTGCTGGTCACCGTGCTGACCGTGGTGATCGGCACCGGCGCGCAGTTCCTCGCCCACCGTTACGGCATGAAGAACATCCTCACCGCGCGCAACAACGAGGACGAGTTGCAGAAGCACTACCAGGCCCTTTCCGGCGGCGCCAAGGAACTGCGCATCCAGCGCAAGCGCCGCCAGCACATGCACGACCACTTGATCCACGGCGCCACCGAGCGCATCAGCAAGGCCAACATCCGCGCGGCGAACATCTTCGTCAGCGCCGAGACCTTCGGCTCGATGCTGTTCTTCGCGGTGATCGGCATCGCCATTGCCTTCCAGGCCCTGTGGCCGAGCACCGACCGCACCGTGCTGGGCGGTTTCGTGCTGGTGATGCTGTACATGAAGGGGCCGTTGGAACAGCTGATCAACAATCTGCCGAGCATCAGCCGGGCGCAGATCGCCCTGCGCCGCATCGCCGAGCTGTCCCAGCGTTTCTCCTCGCCCGAGCCGCACCTGCTGGTCAGCGACCGCACGCCGCAGGTGACCGAGGTCGCCTCCATCGAGCTGCGCCAACTGCGCTACGACTACCCTCAGGTCGAGGGCAGCCAGCCATTCCACCTGGGCCCGGTGGACCTGACCATCCGCCAGGGCGACATCGTCTTCATCGTCGGCGAGAACGGCTGCGGCAAGACCACCCTGATCAAGCTGCTGCTGGGCCTGTACACCCCGCAGCAGGGCGAGGTGCGCCTCAACGGCGAGACGGTCACGCCGCAGCACCTGGACGACTACCGCCAGCTGTTCACCACCATCTTCGCCGACTACTACCTGTTCGACGAACCGCTGCCGGGCCTCGCCGAGCTGCCGTCGGAGGCCGCCAAGTACCTCGAGCGCCTGGACATCGCCCACAAGGTCGGGATCCGCGACGGCAGCTTCACCACCACCGACCTGTCCACCGGCCAGCGCAAGCGCCTGGCGCTGATCAACGCCTGGCTCGACCAGCGCCCGGTGCTGGTGTTCGACGAATGGGCCGCCGACCAGGACCCGGCCTTCCGCCGGGTGTTCTACACCGAGCTGCTGCCGGAGCTGAAGCAGCAGGGCAAGACCATCATCGTCATCTCCCACGACGACCGCTACTTCCCGGTGGCCGACCAGCTGGTGCGCATGCACAGCGGCAAAATCCTGGTCGAACGCAACCAGGAACCCGCCCTGCCCGCCTGACGCCCCTCTCGCGGGCGGTGACCCTGTCACCGCCCGCGCCGCTTAAATTCCCCGCCGCACCGCTCGTTCCCCTATTGCCGCACGCCGAATCAACCCTGCCCACAGGGAAGTCGCAGGTCACGCCTCTACCAACCGCAATAATTATTTTTCCGGTTTTGGCATTCGCATGCGTCCTACTCGCAACGGAATAATTTTCATTTACTTTGCGTACCTTGAGCCAGAGCATAAAAATGCCAATACCAGCCAACACCCTGACCCCCTTGAGCAAAGCGCTGATGCTGCGTCGGATGCTGCGCTCCTCGCCGGCCATGGCCACCCTCGGCCTCGCACTGTCCCTGCCGCTGGCCGCCCAGGTGCAGGCCCAGGAGCAGGACTTCGACATCCCGGCCCAGTCGCTGGCCAGCGCCCTGCAAGAGCTGGGACGCCAGGGCAACCTGCAGGTGCTGTTCAGCCCGGAAACCGTCCAGGGCCTGCGCAGCAGCCCGGTCAAGGGCCGCTTCTCGCCAACCCAGGCAGCTGGGGAGCTGCTCAGGAACAGCGGGATTCGCTACAGCGTGCAGGACAACACCCTGATCATCAGCGGCGCGGCGGAGTCCGGTTCGGCCATGACCCTGGACGCCACCACCATCAACGGCCAGGTGCTG
This sequence comes from Pseudomonas carassii, assembly GCF_036324045.1. Taxonomy (NCBI): domain Bacteria; kingdom Pseudomonadati; phylum Pseudomonadota; class Gammaproteobacteria; order Pseudomonadales; family Pseudomonadaceae; genus Pseudomonas; species Pseudomonas carassii. The sequence goes on from NZ_JAZDCT010000003.1 coordinate 19,316, forward strand.
GGTGCCACTACCGAAGGTACCAACTCCTACACCACCGGCGCGGTGACTATCGGCAAGACCGCGCAGTCCCTGCGTGAAACCCCGCAGTCGGTAACCGTGGTCACCCGCAAGCTGATGGATGACAAGAACCTGGTGTCGCTGGACCAGGTGATGGCCCAGACCACGGGTATCACCCGCGCCAACCGTGGCTACGGCAACCACCACTTCAGCTCCCGCGGCTTCGACCTCACCGACGACAGCTACATGGTCGATGGCGTGCCCGGCCAGGCGTACGCCTACACCGGCTGGATGACCCCGGACATGGCGGTGTTCGACCGCGTCGAAGTGCTGCGCGGCGCCTCCGGGCTGCTGGTGGGCGCAGGCAACCCGGGTGGCGCGGTGAACCTGGTGCGCAAGCGCCCGACCGCCGATCCACGCTTTTCCGTCACCACCCGTGCCGGCTCCTGGGACAACTACCGCCTGGACCTGGACGCGAGCGGCCGTCTCAACCCCGAAGGCACCCTGCGTGGGCGCATGGTCGCCTCCTATGAGGACCGCGGCTACTTCACCGACGTGACCAAGTCCAAGCGGCCGCTGCTGTACGGCATCGTCGAAGCCGACCTGAGCGATGCCACCACCGTTGGCCTGGGCCTGCGCCGCCAGACCTCGCGCATCGACGGCTACAGCGTACTGGGCATCCCGAACAATCCCGATGGCAGCAACCCGCACCTGAAGCGCTCAACCTTCCTGGGGCAGGACTGGGCCACGCTGCAGACTGATATGGACGAGGTGTTCGGCGACATCACCCACCGCTTCAACGACAACTGGAGCGGCAAGCTGGCGCTGTCGCACTCCGAGGGCGGCTACAACCGCAGCGCCATCGAGTGGAGTGCGGATGACACCCTGGAGTACGGCGCAGCCGGCGGGCCGGTGGTCAAGGATGTCAGCTACCACAAGTTCGACGTTACCTCCAACGCCGTCGACGGCCATCTGGACGGTACCTTCGATGCTTTCGGCCTGACCCATCAGGTGACCTTGGGCGCCAACTGGTCCAAACGCAAGATGAACGACAAGGACCGTACCGAATACCTGCCGACACCTATCCCACTGAACGTATTCGATCCCAGTCACAGCAACATTCCCAAGCTGGCACGCCAGGGCTGGGACTACAAGGACGACACCATCGACACCCGTTACGGCACCTACCTCAGCACGCGTCTGCGCGCGACTGAGGACCTGAGCTTCGTACTCGGTGCGCGCCTGAGCTGGTACAAGACCGAGGCCTGGGATGGCGATCTGGTCACGACCAACGAGCAGAAACACGAGTTCACCCCCTTCGCCGGCGTGATCTATGACCTGAACGACCAGTGGTCCTGGTATGCCAGCTACGCTGATATCTTCCAGCCGCAGGCCAACTACCGCACCGCCGCCGGCAGCATGCTGGACCCCTCCACGGGTACCAACTCCGAAACCGGTATCAAGGGTGAACTGTTCGACAAACGCTTGAACGTGTCCTTCGCCGTGTTCTACATCGAACAGGAAGACGTTGCCGCACGCGACTGGGAAAACGACGGCAAATGCCAGAACGACGTGGCCGGTCGCTGCTGGGTCAACAGCAATGGCATCAACCGCAGCAAGGGCTTCGAAGCGGAAGCCAGCGGTGAACTGCTGCCGGGCCTGCAGGTGGCTGCCGGTTACACCTACAACACCACCAGCTCCTCCGACGGCGGCCCGATCTCCGCGCAAACGCCGAAACACATGCTGCGCCTGAACACCAACTATACCCTACCGGGCGAGTGGAGCCGCCTGAGCGTCGGTGGCGGCGTCTCGGCGCAGAACTCCTACGTCGACAAGGGCAACGAGGCCTACAACAGCGGCCGGGCGATCTTCGACGCGCGCGCCGCCTACAAGCTCGACGAGCACTGGACCGTCGGTGTGGACGTCGAGAACCTGTTCGACCGCAAGTACTTCGACTCGATGGGCTACTGGACCCGCGGCACCACCTACGGTACCCCGCGTAGCTACATGTTCACCCTGCGCGGCGACTTCTAAACTCCGCCTGGCAACGACCGGCGCCCCCTCTCGAGGGGGCGCTGTGCTTTGAGCGCCAGCAAGCGCCCCTGTTGTCTTTCCCCACGCGCCACCGCACACTCGTCCCCGCCAGCCAGGAAGCGGAGTCCGCAGTGCCCACGCCACGCCAGTTCAGCAAGAAGACCAGCACCAGCAACATGCTGCGGCTCAAGTCCGGTGACGCCGGCAGCCAGCGCCCCTACCGCGTGGACTTCGTCCTGCTCGAACATTTCTCCATGGCCAGCTTCACCGTGGCGATGGATGTGCTGGTCACCGCCAACCTGCTGCGCGCCGACAGCTTCACCTCCACCCCGCTGTCGCTGGCGGGCGATCGCGTGCTCAGCGACCTGGGCCTGGAGCTGGTGGCCAGCCCCCTCGAACCACGCAGCCTGCAGGACCTCGACCTGCTGGTGATCTGCGGCGGCCTGCGCACCCCGTTGAAATACCCCGACCTCGACCGCCTGCTGGGCGACTGCGCCAACCACGGCATGACCCTCGCCGGGTTGTGGAACGGCGCCTGGTTCCTCGGCCGCGCCGGGGTGCTCGACGACTACGGCTGCAGCGTGCACCCCGAACAGCGCGCCAGCCTGGCCGAGATCAGCCCACAGACGCGCATCACCCCAGCCAGCTTCACCCTCGACCGCGACCGCCTGAGCGCCGCCAGCCCCAACGGCGCCATGGAGTTGATGCTCGGCCTGGTGCGGCGGCTGTACGGCGATGCCCTGGCCGAAGGCGTCGAGGAGATCCTGTCATTCTCCGGGGCGCGCTATCGGCAGGTCGGGCCCGGGGCGAAGAAGTCCATGAGCCTGCACCTGCGCACCATCGTCGAGCTGATGGAGAACAACCTCGAGGAAACCCTGAGCCTCGACCAGCTGGCGGCCTACTCCGGGCGCTCGCGTCGGCAGATCGACCGCCTGTTCCAGGCCCAGCTGGGCACCTCGCCCCGGCGTTACTACATGGAGCTGCGCATCACCAAGAGCCGGCGCCTGCTGCAGTACTCGGACCTGTCGGTGATGGAGGTGGCGGTGGCCTGCGGGTTTGTCTCGGTATCGCACTTCAGCAAATGCTATGCGGCGTATTTTGGCTATCCGCCCTCGCGGGAGCAGCGGCTGGGGGAATGACTCTGCTGCGCCCTACCGCAACTGTAGGAGCGGCCTTGCGCCGCGAAAGGGTCGCAACGCGACCCCGGCGATTCCCACGTAATCACAGACTCTGGCAGCCTTGTCGCATTACAAGGTCGCTCTACCCCTGCTCATCCAGCAATTCGCGGATCACCCGCTCCTGCCCCGCATAATCCCCCTCACCAAAGTGCACATGGCGCACCTGCCCCTTGCGATCGACAAAATAATGCGCCGGCCAGAACTGGTTGCCCCAGGCATTCCAGATCCGATAGCCATTGTCCACCGCCACCGGGTAGGCGATGCCCAGTTGCTGCACCTGCGCCCGGACATTGCCCAGGTCATGCTCGTAGTCGTACTCCGGCGTATGCACCCCAACCACCACCAGCCCCTGCTCGCCGTAGCGCCGCGCCCAGTCGTTGACATGGGGCAGGCTACGCCGGCAGTTGATGCAGTCGTAGGTCCAGAAATCCACCAGCACCACCTTGCCCTTGAGCGCGGTGCCATCCAGCGGCGGCGAGTTGAGCCACTGCTCGGCCCCCGCCAGCGACGGCATGGGGCCGTAGCTGTCCCTGGCCAGCAGGTGGCCGGCCAGGCCCAGCCCGAGCAGGGCCAGGGCCACGCCGCCGGCCTTGAGCAGGCGGCGCTTGCCGCGCGCCTCAGTTGTCATGGCAGCCACTGGTGGCGTAGGAGCGGTACTCGACACTCTGCGGCTTGCCCTGGGAGTCGAGGTAGTCCATGCGGGTCTTCACCGGCCCACAGGTGGTGCCTGGCTCATCCTTGACCGACAGCACTTTCTTCACATCCAGCCGGTCGCCGTAGCGGTATTGCATCACACTGGCGTCGTTCAGCGAGCTGCTGCTGGCCTGGGCCGTCAGGGCGCCGAGGCCGAGGACGGCAAACAGGGCTGCGCTGGCAAGGGTCTTGAGGTTCATGGCGTGTCTCCTGGTGCGGATTCTGGTTTGGGAAGGCTTCGCTTCCCGGTCGAGAGCCATTTCACGCCTGCCAGGTATCGCGCATGTGTCCAGCCAGGGGCCGCCGTGCTTCTTCCTGTATCTATGTCGCCAGCAGATACACTGCAATACAAACCCGGGCAGGCAAGCCCGGATCCGCTCGGTACACTGCGCCCATTCCCCACGTACAAGGACACCCCGATGGAACACGCCGATCACATCCTGATCGTCGACGACGACCGCGAGATCCGCGAACTGGTCGGCAACTACCTGAAGAAGAACGGCCTGCGCACCAGCATCGTCGCCGATGGCCGGCAGATGCGCGCCTTCCTGGAAAACAACGCCGTCGACCTGATCGTCCTCGACATCATGATGCCCGGCGACGACGGCCTGCTGCTGTGCCGCGAGCTGCGCGCCGGCAAGCACCGCAACACGCCGGTGCTGATGCTCACCGCGCGCAACGACGAGACCGACCGCATCATCGGCCTGGAGATGGGCGCCGACGACTACCTGACCAAGCCGTTCTCCGCCCGCGAGCTGCTGGCGCGGATCAACGCCGTGCTGCGCCGCACGCGCATGCTGCCGCCGAACCTGACCATCAGTGAGAGCAGCCGGCTGATCGCCTTCGGCCCATGGCGGCTGGACACCACCGCCCGCCACCTGCTCGATAACGAAGGCACCCTGGTGGCGCTGTCGGGGGCCGAGTACCGCCTGCTGCGGGTGTTCCTCGACCATCCGCAGCGGGTGCTCAGTCGCGAGCAACTGCTCAACCTCACCCAGGGCCGCGAGGCGGACATCTTCGACCGCTCCATCGACCTGCTGGTCAGCCGCCTGCGCCAGCGCCTGGGCGACGACGCCCGCGAGCCGACCTGCATCAAGACCGTGCGCAGCGAAGGCTACGTGTTCTCGCTGCCGGTGCAGTTGCTGGAGTCGCCGGCATGAAATGGCCGCGCACCCTGGCCTCGCGACTGGCCCTGATCTTCTTCACCGGGCTGGTGCTGGCCTATGGCCTGTCGTTCAGCCTGCAGGCCTACGAGCGCTACGTCAGCAGCCGCTCGATGATGCTCAGCAACCTGGAACTGGACGTCTCGACTTCGGTGGCCATCCTCGACCGCCTGCCCGCCGCCGAACGGCCGGCCTGGCTGTCGCGCCTGGAGCGGCGCACCTACCGCTACCGCCTGGACGGCGGCCTGCCCGGCGAGGCCATGCCCAGCGCCGACCCGCCCATGGCCGCCGAATCCATTGTCAAGGCCATCGGCGACCGCTACGCCCTGACCTTCCAGGAAATCCCCGGCCCCAATGCGCACTTCCAGGCCCACCTGCGCCTGGCCGACGGCGCGCCGCTGACCATCGACGTCACCCCCGCCCCAGTACCGGTGGCCACCTGGCTGCCGGTGGTGCTGCTGATCCAGCTGGCGGTGCTGCTGGCCTGCACCTGGCTGGCGGTGCGCTTGGCCATCGGCCCGTTGACCCGCCTGGTCCAAGCGGTGGACAACCTCGACCCGAACAGTCCCGGCCCGCAGCTGGACGAAAGCGGCCCGCGCGAAGTGCGCTACGCCGCCGTGGCCTTCAACGCGCTGCAGGCGCGCATCGCCGCCTACCTCCAGGAACGCATGCAACTGCTGGCCGCCATCTCCCACGACCTGCAGACGCCGATCACGCGCATGAAACTGCGGGTTGAGCAAATGGACGACAGCCAGGAGAAGGACAAGCTGGCGCACGACCTGGACGCCATGGAGCACCTGGTGCGCGAAGGCGTGGCCTATGCCCGCAGCATGGACAGCGGCACCGAGGCGCCGTGCCGGGTCAACCTCGACGCCTTCCTCGACAGCCTGGTCTTCGATTACCAGGACAGCGGCGCCCGGGTGGACCGCCACGGCAGCGCCCAGGCAACGCTGGAGACCCGGCCCCACGCCTTGCGCCGGGTGCTGGTCAACCTGGTGGACAATGCCCTCAAGTTCTCCGGTGCCGCGCAGCTTGAGGTGGAATGCGAGAACGGCGTGACGCTGATCCGCGTGCTCGATGACGGCCCGGGAATTCCCGAGGCGGAACTCGACGATGTGCTCAAGCCTTTCTATCGGGTCGAGGGTTCGCGCAACCGCAGCACCGGCGGCACCGGACTGGGGCTGGCGATCGCCCAGCAGCTGACCCAGGCCATGGGCGGCAGCCTGACCCTGCGCAACCGCGCCGAGGGCGGGCTGTGCGCGCAGGTCGAGCTACCCTGAACCTGGTGCTCACAAAGCCCCAACAAGGCTTGTAGGGGCTTTGTGAACCGACTGGGCGGTGATTGGGATCAACGGTCGCGCTCGACACCGCCCATCTGGCCGAACCGCCCGGCCTGGAAATCATCGAATGACTCGGCGATTTCCGCCTGGCTGTTCATCACGAACGGTCCGTAGCCAACGATGGGCTCGTCGATCGGCTCGCCGCTGAGCAGCAGCACGCTGACCTCCTCCAGCGCCTCGAGGCGCACATCACTGCCATCGCGCTCCAGCAGCACCAGGCTGGCCGGGCCGGCCTCGCGCTCCTCGTTGACCCGCAGGTTGCCGCGCAGCACCACCAGCGCGGCGTTGCGCCCGGCGGCCAATGGCAGTTGCAAGGTAGCGCCGGCCTTCAGTCGCAGGTCCCAGACGTCCATCTCGGTGAAGGTGCGCGCCGGCCCCTGATGCTCCAGGTAACGTCCAGCGATCACCCGCAGGCTGCCCGCCTCGCCTGCCAGCGCCACCACGGGGATGTCGTTGGCCAGCAGTGTCTGGTAGCCCGCCGCAGCGCGCTTGTCCTTGGCCGGCAGGTTGACCCACAGCTGCACCATCTCCAGGGTGCCGCCACTGCGGGCAAAGGCCGGCGAGTGGAACTCCTCGTGGATGATGCCGCCCGCGGCGGTCATCCACTGCACGTCGCCCGGGCCGATCAGGCCGCCGGCGCCGGTGGAGTCACGGTGCTCCAGCTCGCCCTGGTAGACGATGGTCACCGTCTCGAAACCGCGGTGCGGATGCTGGCCGACGCCGCGACGGGCCGTGGTCGGGGTGAAATCGTGGGGGCCGGCGTAGTCCAGCAGCAGGAACGGGCTGATGTATCGGGCCAGGTGATCGTAGGTGAACAGGCTGCGCACCGGGAAGCCGTCGCCCACCCAGTGGGCGTGGGGACTGCGGTGGATGCCCTGGATCTTTTTCATGAGAAGCCTCCTCTTGGATAGGTATAACCTTACCGAGGAGGCTAATTAAGCGGTAGACGGGGGAAATGGCATTGATCGTTCTACTAATAGAACAATGCCACGATCCTGTGGGGGTGGCTTCAGCCGCGAATCAGGCGATGCGGTGCCTGGCACCGGCTGCGCCGGTGTTCGCGGCTAAAGCCGCTCCTACAGGGACCGCGTCGACCTTTTGCCACGAGGTAGATCAGGCGATCGCCGCGTCCACCAGCACCTGGGCTTCGGCCACCAGACGCGCCAGATGCGCCTCGTCGATGAAGCTCTCGGCGTAGATCTTGTAGATGTCCTCGGTGCCCGAAGGACGGGCGGCGAACCAGCCGTTCTCGGTCATCACCTTCAGGCCACCGATGGCCTGGTTGTTGCCCGGGGCGTGGCTGAGGATCTGCTGGATCGGCTCGCCGGCCAGCTCGGTGGACTTGACCTGCTCCGGCGCCAGCTTGCTCAGCAGCGCCTTCTGCCGCGCATCGGCCTTGGCTTCGACGCGGGTGGCGTAGGGTTTGCCCAGCTTGGCGGTCAGGTCGGCGTAGATCTGGCTCGGGTTGCGTCTAGTACGGGCGGTCATCTCGGCCGCCAGCAGCGCCGGGATCAGGCCGTCCTTGTCGGTGGCCCAGACGCTGCCGTCCTTGCGCAGGAACGAGGCGCCGGCGCTCTCTTCGCCGCCAAAGCCCAGCGAGCCGTCGAACAGGCCCTGGGCGAAGAACTTGAAGCCAACCGGCACTTCGTACAGGTCACGGCCCAGCGCGGCGGTGACCCGGTCGATCAGGCCGCTGGAAACCACGGTCTTGCCCACCGCCGCGTCGCTGCGCCATTGCGGGCGGTTGCGGTACAGGTAGTCGATGGCCACGGCCAGGTAGTTGTTCGGCTGCAGCAGGCCGTCGGCGGTGACGATGCCGTGGCGGTCGTGGTCGGGGTCGCAGGCGAAGGCCACGTCGAAGCGCTCGCGCAGACCGATCAGGCCCTGCATGGCGTACGGCGAGGATGGGTCCATGCGGATCTGGCCGTCCCAGTCGACGGTCATGAAGCGGAAGGTCGGGTCGACCTCGGTGTTCACCACTTCCAGGTTCAGCTGGTAGCGCTCGGCGATGGCCGACCAGTAGCGCACCCCGGCGCCGCCCAGTGGGTCGACGCCCAGTCGCAGGTTGGCACCGCGGATCACGTCGAAGTCGATGACGTTTTCCAGGTCGGCGACGTAGCTGCTGACATAGTCGTGACGCTGGGTGGTCGGTGCCGTCAGCGCCTGCTTGTAGTCCATGCGCTTGACGCCGGCCAGGTTGGCCGCCAGCAGCTCGTTGGCCTTGGCCTCGATCCACTTGGTCACGTCGCTGTCGGCGGGGCCGCCGTTGGGCGGGTTGTACTTGAAGCCGCCGCTCTGCGGCGGGTTGTGCGATGGGGTGATAACGATGCCGTCGGCCAGGCCCTGCTGGCGGCCACGGTTGTAGCAGAGGATGGCGTGGGACACCGCTGGGGTCGGGGTGTACTCGTCATCCTGGCTGAGCATCACCTGCACGCCGTTGGCGGCCAGCACTTCCAGGGCGCTGGCGGCGGCCGGAGCGGACAGCGCGTGGGTATCGGCGCCGATGAATAGCGGGCCATCAATGCCCTTTTCCTGGCGATACAGGCAGATGGCCTGGGTGATCGCCAGCACATGGTACTCGTTGAAGCTCAGCTCGAACGACGTGCCGCGGTGACCCGAGGTGCCGAAGGCCACGCGCTGGGCCGCCACCGCGGCGTCGGGACGGCCGGTGTAGTAGGCGGTCAACAGGCGGGGGATATCGACCAGCACGCTGGCCGGAGCCGGCTTGCCTGCCAAAGGACTGAGCGTCATGCGGAACCTCGAAATCAACAGAAGTAGGTGTTGGAACGCGCAGTGTACTGGGAGTTTCAGCGCCAGGCGATGGCGGCGTTCAACCCAGTTGCCACCAACTGGGGAACATCTGCCGCACCCGGGGTTCGGCGAAGCGCTCGTCGATCAGCATCAGCACGCCACGGTCCTGGTCACCGCGGATCACCCGGCCGGCGGCCTGGATCACCTTGCGCACGCCCGGGTACAGGTACGCATAGTCGAAACCGGCACCGAACTGGCGGCCCAGGCGCTGCTTGAACTGCTCGTTGACCGGGTTGACCTGGGGCAGCCCGAGGGTGGCGACGAAGGCGCCGATCAAACGCGTGCCCGGCAGGTCCACGCCCTCGCCGAAGGCGCCGCCGAGCACGGCGAAGCCCACGCCCTGCCCGTGCTCCACGAAGCGTGCCAGGAAGGCCTCGCGCCCGGCCTCGTCCATGCCCGGCGCCTGGCACCAGATGGGCAGTGCCGGATAGCGCTCGGCCAGCAACCGCGCCACCTGTTCGAGGTATTCGAAGCTGCTGAAGAAAGCCAGGTAGTTGCCCGGCTGGTCGGCAAACTGGGCGGCGATCAACTCGACGATCGGCGCCAGCGACGCCTGCCGCTGCTGGTAGCGGGTGGACACCTCGCTGACGATGCGCACCTGCAGCTGCTCGGCCCGGAACGGCGCGGCGACCTCCAGCCAGGCCGTGTCGGCGGGCATGCCCAGCAGGTCACTGTAGAAGTGCCGCGGGTTCAGCGTGGCGGAAAACAATGTGACGCTGCGCGCCGCGCTCATTCGCGGCCCCAGCAACCGCGCCGGCACCACATTGCGCAGGCACAGCGTGGCCAGGCGCCGCCCCCGTGGACCGTTGCGCGGGCTGATATCGAACAGGAAGTGCTCGTCGAACAGCTCGGCGATGCGGCTGAACTGCAGGGCCTGGAAGAAGAACTCCAGCACCTTGGGCTCGACCTCGGCGGGCGCCTGGTTCATGCGCTCCTGGATCAGCCCGATGCATTGCTGCAGGGCTCGCAGGAAGGCGTCCGGCAGCTGTTCGCTGGCCTGGTACGGCGCCACCTGGGCCTTGTACAGCGTGTTCCACTGGCGGTTCAGCCGGTCGAGGGCACTGCCCAGCCTGGCCGGCTTGCTCTGGCGCAGCGCCAGCAACTGCCCCTGGTCGAGGCTGGCGCTGTACATCTGCCGCCCCCGCTCGACCAGATTGTGCGCCTCGTCCACCAGCACCGCCGTGCGCCACTGGTTGGCCTGGGCCAGGCCGTACAGCAGGGCATGGGCGTCGAAGTAATAGTTGTAGTCGGCCACCAGCAGGTCGACCCAGCGCGCCATCTCCTGGCCCAGATAGTAGGGGCAGACCTGGTGCGCCAGGGCCACCTCGCGCAGGCTGGCCCGGTCGAGCAGCGGCACCTGCGCGGCGGCTTCGCGGGCGGCCGGCAGACGGTCGTAGAAGCCCCGCGCCAAGGGGCAGGACTCGCCATGGCAGGCGCTCTCGGGGTACTCGCAGGCCTTGTCGCGGGCGATGAGTTCGAGGCTGCGCAGGGCTGGTTGCGGCGACGCCAGGGTGATCTGGCGCAGCGCATCGAGGGCCAGGGCCCGGCCCGGGGTCTTGGCGGTGAGGAAGTAGAGTTTGTCCAACTGCTGCGGCACCACGGCCTTGAGCAGCGGGAACAAGGTGCCGAGGGTCTTGCCGATGCCGGTGCTGGCCTGGGCCATCAGGCAGCGCCCGGTGCTCACGGCCTTGTACAGCGTCTCGGCCAGTTGGCGCTGGCCCTGCCTGAACGTGGGATAGGGGAATGTCAGCGCGCCGAGATCCCGGTCCCGCTCGCTCAGCCGCCGCTCCTGGGCCTGCGCCCAGGCCAGGAAGCGCTGGCACTGGGCCTCGAAGAAGCGCTTGAGCTCATCGGCGTGGTAACGCTCGCTGATCACCGTCTGACCGTCACTGTCGACATCGAGATAGACCAGCGCCACGTCGATCACCGACAGCTGCCGTGCCTGGCACAGCAACCAGGCATACACTTTGGCCTGGGCCCAGTGCAACTGGCGGTGGTTGTCGGGCTGCCGCGCCAGATCGCCGCGATGGGTCTTGATCTCCTCCAGGCGATTGCACGCCGGGTCGTAGCCATCGGCGCGACCGCGCACCCGCAGCCCCTGGTACTCACCCTCCAGCGCCACCTCCGACTCATAGCCGGCGGCGCGCCTCGCCACCACCCGGCGGTGCCCGGCAATGCCCTCCTGTGCGGTGGGCGACGGTGTAAAGCGCAGGTCGAGGTCGCCGACCTTGGCGCTGAACTCGCACAGTGCGCGCACGGCCACGGTGTAGCTCATGCCGGCACATCGCTCCAGCGCACATGGCAGACCGCAACAGGCAGCCCGTGGGCATGACAGAACTCGAGCCAGCGCAGCTGGTTGTCCTGCAGGCGGTCACCCGGCCCCTTGACCTCGACCATGCGATAACCGCCCTGCCCCGGCCAGAACTGGATCAGGTCGGGCATGCCGGCGCGGTTGGCGCGAATATCCTGCAGCAGGCGCAGGAAGCAGGCCTTGAGGTGCGCGGGTGGCAGGTGTGCGAGTGCCTGTTCGAGCAGGGGCTCGTCGAGCATCTGCCAGAACACGAAAGGCGACTGCAGGCCTTGCTTGGCCTGGTAGCAATCGCGGATGGCCTGGCGATGGCTGCCATCGTCCAGGCGCCCGAGGCAGGCGTCGAACAGTGCCGCGCGGCGCTGCTGGAAATCGACGTCGTGCAGGTCCTGCGGCCCGCTCTGGAACGGGTGGAAGAACGCCCCCGGCACCGGGGCGAAGATCGCCTCCCAGCACAGCAGGCCGAACAGGCTGTTGAACAGGGTGTTCTCGACGTAGTGGACGCTGCCGCCATCCTGTTCCAGGTGCTGGCGCACCGCCTCTTCCACCCCCAGCGCTGCCATTTCGACTGGCAGTTCCAGTTCGATAAGTGTCACTGCCTCGCTGCGCCGGCGCGGCTGTGCCGGGCCGCCAAGCTTGCGCGCCAGGCGTGGCAGCAGGCGTTCCAGCGCCTGGCGCTCCAGGGCGTTGGCGGGCGCCTGGGCCATGTGCAGCGCCAGGGCGTGGGCCTCTGGCCATTGCTCGCTGCGCTCATGCACCCGGACCTGGCGAATACGCGCCTCGGGGTGGGCGCAATCGGCGTAGATCCGCAGTGCCAGGCCCCAGTCTCCGAGACGCTCGCACTGCTGGCCGAGGCTGAACAGCAAGCGTGCCCGGCGCCGGGACAACCAGGGGTTGCTGTGGTCGAGCCCGTCCAGCGCCGCGAGCAGTTCGGCAGGCGCGGCGCCCTGCTCCAGGCGTTCGGCACAGTGGTGCAGGGCCATGGCCAGGTCGACTTCGGTGCGCTGGCACAAGGCGCGCGAGTCGTCGCTGAACGCCACCTGCTCGTAGCGGAACACCCCGAGGTCGGCAAGCACGAAGTCCGACCAGCTCTGGTAGAGGTTGCCGAAGAACAGCAGCCGCAAGCGATCACATAACGGCTGCTGGCACCAGCGCAGGATCCGCACCGGGAAACCGGGGTACCACTGGGCCAGCGGGGCGGGCGACAAATCCAGGGCCTGCAACTGCTCCAGCAACTCGGCCTTGCCGGCGCGCGGCCGGGGAAGGCGCCCGGCGAAACAGTTCACCAACTCGTCCTTGCGCAGCAACGCCCCTAGCTGCTCGAGGGTCAACGTCGCATCGTCGGCCACCCAACCCAATGCCTGCAGTGGCGCCAGGGCCGCTTCGGTGTCGCCGATCTCGGCATAGTCGAGCTTGTCGCTGCGAAACAGCTCACCCTTGCGCATGACCATGCGCACCAGCAGGGCCTGGCTGGGGAACGGCAGTTCGCTGAAGGCGTGGATGAAACCTTGCTCGTCGCGGTTAAGCAGGTCGGCATAGCGCTGCCCGACCCAGCTCAGGACCTGGCGGAAGTTATGCAGGTAGTACAAGGGATCATCAACGGAATGGGCGATCATGGTGCGCGTCGGGTGCTGAGGAACAAGCACTGGTTATACATACAGATGGCATAGCTGGGCAAGCGTGCTGGATCGACGGTCACACGCTCGCCCAGGCAACAGGCCTACTCGACGGCGCGCAGCAGGGAGTAGCCCTCACCCCGGCTGGCCGGCAGGGGCCGCAGCCACAGGTCGCGCCGGCCCAGCAGCTGGAACAGGCGCAGGGCCTGGTGGCTAAGGGTGCCGGCATACAGCCCCCGCAGTTGCGCAAGTTGCAGACCGCTGGTTTCAACCAGCCATTGGCTGACCGGCTCCGGGCAAGGACGCCCCTGCAAGGCGCGGTGCAGGTACGGCAGCGCGACGCGCATGCCCGGATGACACCGCAGCACGAAGGCCTCGAGGTTGTGCCCTTGCGCCTCGAACGGGGTGAACAGCTGGCAGACCAGTTGCGCCTCGCTCACGCCATAGGCGCCAGCCAGGCGCGCCTGTGCCTCGCTGCGCAAGGCCCGGCCCTGGGGCCAGGCGGTCGACGGCTGGCGCAAGCGCTGGAAGAATGCCTGGGTGCCTTCGCGGTAGCTACGCTGGTCCAGGTACTGCGCCTTGAGCCCATGCAGGTGGGCTAGCGGCAAGGGATCGAACAGCCCTGACGGCCCCTGGGCCTGACCGCCCTGGGCATCCTGTCGGCCAAGCATGCGGTCCAGCGGCCCGCCGTCGTCGGGGTGGCGTAGCAGGTCCTCGACCAGCACCAGGCGCGGCTCGCTGCCGGGCTGGCGCAGCACGGGCGAAGTCGGCGGTTGCCAGGGATCGGCCAGTACCCCACCCAACTGCTCGAGGCCCGCCGCCAGCACATTGTGGGGCGTCAGGGCGTGCGCCACCTCCACCGTATGGCGCAGGCAGCGTCGCCCCCAGGCCAGCAGGCGATGGCGCTGGGCGAACGGCACGGCGCTGAGCAGGATCTGCTCGCCGACCTCCCCCGCCAGCGCCTGGCCCAGGCTGTTGGCCAGCTCAAGGTAGCCCCTGGCGCCGAGCAGCGCGTCCGGCTGGCCGCCGACCAGGTGACCGAACAGCAACCAGGCGTTGCCCGTATCGGCCAGTTGCTCGGCCGAGCAGGCCTGGCGAGCGCCGAACAGGCCGAGTTGTCCACCATCGGCACGCAGCAGCTCCACCCGCGGATCGTCGTGCAGGAACAGCGCGCTGAAACAGCGGTCGTGAAGGGCCAGGGCGGTGTCGTCGAGGGTCGGCAGACGGGCCGCCAGCACCTGCAGCCGGAAGGTCGCGCCATGGCGCAGGGCGATGCTCAACTGCGCGGCGCGCAGGCAGGCCACCAGGTGCGCGCTGCGCCGGTCGACGCCGTGCAGCACCAGCACCCGGATGTTGCCGACGTATTCCTGGCCGCCGGCGATGACCAGCAATCGCTGGACCAGCAGCTGCACCGAGGCGCGCTGGGCCTGGGTCATGTGCTCCAGCAGGCGCTGCAGGACTTGCTGGTAGACATAGTGCATGGCTTGGTCGTGGGTCTCGGTCATGCTATCGCTCCATCTCCCTGACGGCTTCGAGTTGAAGTCCGATTCTGGCAGATGAATAGCAAACCGAGCTTGAAGGAAACTTCCTAAAGCCTAGTAGGACATTTAGCTAAATTTCCAGCCCTGCAGACTGCGCCCTCCTGTAGGAGCGGCCTTGTGTCGCGAAAGGGCCGCAAAGCGGCCCCAGTGGTTGATGCGTCAACGCTGAAACCCTGGGGCCGCTACGCGGCCCTTTCGCGACGCAAGGCCGCTCCTACAGGGACCGCGTACGACCTGAGGCGTCAGTGCGCCTCCATATCCAGCACCACCCGCCCACCACACGGACACTCGTCCATGTGCCGGTGCGCCTCGACCACCTGTTCGAACGGATACACCTTGATGATCTGCGGCGTCAGCAGCTGGTCGGCGGTGAACTGGTTGATGTCGCGCAACGCCCGCTGCAGGGCCACCTGGTCCTGGGCGATGCCCAGCTCCGGCTTGCCGGTGAAGTTGCCGATGCAGTGCACATGGAACTGGATGTTCTTCTGGAACGCCGCACAGGCCGGGAACGGCGTCTGGTTGCCGCCCTGCAGGCCGTACAGCACCAGGCTGCCACGGGGCGCCAGGACATCGCCGAGCAGCGACATCTGCGGGCCGCCCATGCCGTCGAGGACCATGTCCACGCCACGGCCATCGGTATACTTGCCGATCTGCATCAGCAGGTCCTGTTCCTCGGTGACGATCACCTTGTCGGCGCCCAGGCCCAGCAGGTACTCGCGCTGTTCGGGCTCCTTGGTGGCGGCGAACACCCTCAGCCCCAGGGCCTTGCCCAGTTGCACGAAGGCCGGCCCCGCGCAGTGGCTGGCATCGGTGACCAGCGCGGTCTGCCCGGCCTTGGCACGCGCCAGGTCGACGTAGGCGAAATAGGCGATCAGCAGCGGCGTGTAGTGCACGCTGGCCTCGATCGGGGTCAGTACATCCGGGTAACGGGTGATGGCGCTGCGCGGCAGGACGATCACGTCGCCGTACACCGGGTGGTCGTTGGCGCTGGTGGCCGGGAAGCTGGCGACCCGGTCGCCCACCGCAATATCGTCCACACCCTCGCCCACGGCGGTGACCACACCGGCCATCTCGTGGCCGATACCGGCCGGCAGCCGTGCCTGGGACGGCGCCAGGTTCTGCCGCCAGAGCACGTCGTACCAGCTGACGCCGATCGCCTCGACGCGGATCTGCACCTCGCCGGTAACCGGGGACGGTTCGGCCTGCTCCTCGCAACGGAGCACATCGGCCTGGCCGAACTTGTGGAAACGGATCATGCGGGACATCGCATACCTCGCCTGTGTGAATCTCGTATTACCACGGACTTTATCCGGGCTTTCACGGTTGGACCATCAGTGGCTGTTAATAGTCGACATGCCTGTCATTGATTGGGCCCCTGACAAATCTGTGCATTGGCACCCGGAAATCGGTGCAGGGTAACAGCCTTTGGCCTTAAGATTCACCCCTGCCCCATTTCAGGCGAGCCGCATCGAATGAATCGTAACGACTTGCGTCGCGTAGACCTCAACCTGCTGATCGTGTTCGAAACGCTCATGCATGAACGCAGCGTGACCCGCGCCGCCGAGAAACTGTTCCTCGGCCAGCCGGCGATCAGCGCCGCGCTGTCGCGCCTGCGCAACCTGTTCGACGACCCGCTGTTCGTGCGCACCGGCCGCAGCATGGAGCCCTCGGCGCGGGCCCACGAGATCTTCGCCCTGCTGTCGCCAGCGCTGGACTCGATCTCCACCGCCGTCAGCCGCGCCGCCGAGTTCGACCCGGCGACCAGCAATGCGGTGTTTCGCATCGGCCTGTCCGACGACGCCGAATTCGCCCTGCTGCCGCAGCTGCTCAAGCGCATACGCGCCGAAGCCCCCGGCATCGTGCTGGTGGTGCGCCGAGTCAACTACCTGCTGATGCCCACCCTGCTGGCCTCGGGCGAGATCTCGGTGGGCGTGAGCTACACCAATGAACTGCCGGCCAACGCCAAGCGCAAGGTGCTGCGCCGCAGCATGCCCAAGCTGCTGCGCGCTGACAGCATGCCCGGCAGCATCACCCTGGATGACTTCTGCGCCCGCCCCCATGCCCTGGTGTCGTTCGCCGGCGACCTCTCGGGCTTCATCGACGAGGCGCTGGACGAGATTGGCCGCAAGCGCCATGTGGTGCTGGCGGTGCCGCAGTTCAACGGATTGGGGAGTTTACTGGCGGGGACCGATATCGTCGCCACGGTGCCGGACTACACCGCCGATGCGCTGACCGCGGCGGGGGGGTTGCGGGCGGAAGACCTGCCACTGGAGGTGCGCACCTTCGAACTGCACATGGCCTGGCGCGGGGCGCAGGACAATGATCCGGCGGAGAAGTGGTTGCGGTCGCGGATACAGATGTTTTTTGGGGATCCGGATAGCCTTTGAGAGAGGGTACGGCATCAGGTTGATGCCGCAGCCATGTGCGCCGGCGCTGAATCACTCAGTCACTGGCTCGCCCAGCGCAGCCGGCAACCACGGCCCTTGGTCGTTTCTTCCTGGTTCACCACCTCACGCCACCAGCGCTCGCCGGTACGTGGTAAATGTAGGTCAACCCGCTCTCCCATCTTCGGAGTGGCCACCGGCACCCCCTCATGCTCCGCCCACTCCAGCACTTGCTCGAAAGGCGCGTACCAGGCATGCAACGCCAGGTCGAAGGTGCCGTTGTGGATCGGCAGCAGCCAGCCCCCGCCCAGGTCCATGTGAGCCTGCACCGTCTGCCGAGGGTGCATGTGCACGTAGGGCCAATGCTCGTCGTACGCGCCGGTTTCCATCAGCGTCAGGTCGAACGGCCCGAAGCGCCGGCCGATCTCGGCGAAACCATCGAAATAGCCGGTATCGCCACTGAAGAATATCCGCAACTGCGGCGCCTCGATCACCCATGAACACCACAGCGTCCGGTTGCCGTCACGCAGCCCCCGGCCGGAGAAATGCTGGGCCGGGGTCGCCGTCAGGCGCAAACCGCCCTCTTCAAGCCCTTGCCACCAGTCCAGTTGGTGGATCTTCGCGGCCGGCACGCCCCAGGCCAGCAGGCGGTCGCCCACGCCCAGCGGAGTGAGGAAGCGCTCCACCTTGGGCGCCAGGGCCTTGATCGTCGCCCGGTCCAGGTGGTCGTAATGGTCGTGGGAGAGGATGACTCCGCGAATCGGCGGCAGTTCGACCAAGGTCAGGGGTGGCGCATGAAAGCGCTTGGGGCCGGCAAAAGAGAACGGCGAGGCGCGCTTGGAGAACACCGGATCCGTCAACCACCAGCCACCTTCGAGCTTGAACAGTACCGTGGAGTGGCCCAGGCGGAACAGGCTGGCGTCCGGCGCGGCGTCGAGCTGCGCGCGGGTCAGTTGCAGCACCGGTACCGGCGCGCGCGGCACCGTGGACTTCGGCTTGTTGAACAACGCGTTCCAGATCGTCCTGGCATCGGGCTCGGGCATGTCCGCTGGGCGCGGTGACAGGTTGTGAAAGCGCCCCTCGCGGGACTGCGCAGAGTCGCGGTGCTGGAAGACCGGTGCATGACGTTTCAAGGTGCTGACCTCATACGAGCGCAAGGCTGGAGCCGACAGTATAAGAACCGTCGACGTGACGGCCTTGCCCAATCCAACGAGGTCCATGCCCGATTCTGCGCCTGTGCGCGCCCGACACGGCCAGGACAATCCACCGCCGCGCAGCAGTCAATGCCAGCCAATGACGATGGGGTTCAGTTCAGGCGCAAGCGGCGAATGTCGCGTTGGGGCGGTTCGCCAAACAGCCGGGCATATTCACGGCTGAACTGCGAGACGCTTTCATAGCCGACCCGCGCAGCGGTCACGCTGGCATCGAGGTTCTGCGTGAGCATCAACTGACGGGCCTCCTGCAGGCGCAGTTGCTTCTGGTACTGCAGCGGACTCAAGCCTGTGATCGTGCGAAAGTGCTGGCGCAACGTCGAAGGACTCATATGGCAGTTGGCGGCCAGTTGCTCAATCTTCAGTGGTTCGGCAAAGTGGCGCTTGAGCCAGTTGATGGCACCGGCGACCTGCTGGCTGGGCGCGCCCTGGTTGACCAGATGGCGCAGTTGCGCGCCATGGGGCCCGGTCAACAGGCGGTAGGCAATCTCGCGCTGGATCAGCGGGGCCAGGTACGGCAGCAGCACCGGGTCCGAGAGTAACTGCACCAGGCGCAACATGGCATCGAGCAACCCCTCGGCCAAGGGCTCCACGGCCATCGAGCAGAATCCACGGTCGCGACTGGGCGACGGCAGGCGCAGTTCGGTGGCCAGTTGCAGGATGTCCTGTGGCGCCAGGTGCAGCATCAGGCCAAGAAACGGCTCGGTGTGGCTGCCCTCGACCACCGTGGATACCACGGGTAGATCGACGGCGGTCAGCAATGACTGGCCCGGCCCGAAACGCAGGACTTGCTCGCCGAGCACGACCTGCTTCTCGCCCTGGGCGGTGATCCCCAGTCCCAGGCCGTAGATGCAGTGCATGGGTTGGGTGACGGCCCGGCGGCGGTGCAAGGTCAGGCCGGGAATGGCCGTCTCGTAATCGCCGTCCGAGGGCGCGATTTGGGCGATGGCCAGAGCCAGGGCGCGGCTGTCGGCAAAAGACGGCCGCAACGGTTCGAAAGGCGCGTTCATGGGCTTGCTCGGTGGACGGTTGCCGGGGCCGCGCGGGCCTGCTGATGGCATCACTGCAGATGCTTGCGCAGGAAGGGCACGGCCTGCGCCATGGCCAGTGCGACGGGCTCGGGCTTGTCGTACAGGTCGTAGTGCGACCAGCCTTCGGCCACGTAGATCTGCTTGTCGGTGGAGGCCGCCCGGCCATAGATTTCCCAGCCATCGCGGTAGGCGCCAAAAGCCCCCGGCTTGTCGCCGATAACCACTAGCAAAGGCTGGGTCAACAGCGATTCGGCATGGAGGAAGGCATCCCAGCCAAACGCCGCGCTGTTGAACGAGAACAGACCGCTGGTAGCGCCGTTGGGCTGTTGCCCACGCGGGGTCTTGTAGTAGTCGGTCGCTTCGAGCACGTCGATATCGGTGATGCCCGCCCGGCGCCCCTCCTCGACCGAGTTCGGCAGGTAGTTGATCACGTTGCGCACGCCACCTTGGGCTTCGGCGGTGCGCTGGGCGGCCATGGCCTGCAGCGCCGCGACCGGCTGGAAGTTGCTGAAGCCTTCGCGGATCAGGCGGCCGAAATTGACCCCAGTGATCGACACCAGCGCCTTGATGCGGTGGTCGGTGATGGCGGCATGCACGGTGTAGGCTCCACCGCCGCAGATGCCGATGGCACCGATGCGCGCCGGGTCGACGTAGGGCAGTGTCACCAGGTAGTCGATGGCGTAACGGATGTCGGACACGCGGATCGACGGGTCTTCCATGAAGCGCGGCTCACCACCGCTGGCGCCCTGGAAGCTGGCGTCGAAGGCGATCACCACAAAGCCCTCCCTGGCCAGGCCCGCGCCATAGACGTTGCCTGAGGTCTGCTCCTTGCAGCTGCCGATCGGATGGGTGCTGACGATGGCCGGATACTGTTTGGCAGGGTCGAAGCCTGGTGGCAGGTATAGGTCTGCGGCGGTCTCCCAGCCCAGGTTCTGGTAACGGACGTGCTGGATGGTGATATCGCTCATGGGTTTCTCCAGATAGATCGTATGCACAGGGAGTAGCGAGTGATCAGAGGTTGACCTGGAAGAACGGCGTAAGGTGTTGCATGGCCGTATGTACCCCTGGACCGTCGTACAGGTCCATGTGCGCCAGGCCATCCAGTACCACCAGCTCTTTCTTGCCCAGCGCCTTGGCGTGCAGCTCCTGGCTGTGCCACAGCGAACCGGCTTCGCTGCCGGCGATGACCAGCGTGGACTGGGTCAGCAACTGCTCGACCAGGTCGAAGGCATCGAAGGCGCCCCAGGCGCCCAGGCCGTTCATCAGCATCTTGTTCTGTGCGTTGGGATGCTGGGCGCGGGGCGTCAGGTAGTAGTCGGCGGCTTCCTGCAGGTCACGCGGCGCGCTGGTGTCGCCCAATTGCGGCACATAAGGCGCGTAGACCGGCGCGGCACCGGCCGCTTCGGCCGTGCGTTGGCCAGCCAGGGCGTCGAGCACCGGCAGCAGGTCGTTGATCGAGCCCTTGCCCTCCCAGCCTTTGCGGGTGGCGGTACCGACGTTGACTGCGCTGGCGGTGGCCAGCGCCTTGATGCGGCGGTCGACCGAGGCCGCCTTGGCCGCGAAGCCGCCACCGGCGCAGATGCCCAGCACGCCGATGCGCTGGACGTCAACGAAGCCAAGGGTGGTCAGGTAGTCGACGGCACTGTATACATCAGCCACGCGGTTCATGGGCTCATCGAGGAAATGTGGTTCACCGCCGCTGGCACCCTGGTAGGAGGCATCGAAAGCCAGGGTGACGAAGCCCTGCTCGGCCAGCAGCCGGGCGTAGGTGCCGGCAGTCTGCTCCTTGACGCCACCACCTGGGTGGACGGTGACGATCGCAGGGTACTGTTTACCTTCATCGAACTCGGTCGGCAGGTAAAGGTGGCCGGCCATCACGATGTTGCGGTTGTTGAACTGGACGTCTTGCATGGTGTTGCCTCCGGGTGGGCCAGGCGTCGCGCCAGAGGGCGCGACGGCAGGGTTTGGGACGGTGTGGCACCTATGTGTTGATCGGTGCTTGCCGTTCGTTGGAGACAAGTATAGGAAGGGGGGATACAAGGTTTTTGCCTGATCCGACGCCTTACTTGCACGTTCCAAGGAAAGTGCACCGTCATCGAAGATGGACAAAAACGGGCCAGGCCCACGTTTCATCTAGCCTTAAGCGAAGGCTAGCAGCTACAGGGCGCCGAGATTAGCCATAAGCAGATTGCCTATTACACAGCGCTCAGCCTTGCTGGCGCATGCGCCGCACATCCCGCTGCGGCGGTGCGCCAAAGGCCCGGCTGTACTCGCGGCTGAACTGCGAGGCGCTTTCGTAGCCCACCCTTCCTGCGGCCTGGCCTGCGTCCATGTGCTGGTTGAGCATCAACTGCCGGGCCTCCTGCAAGCGCAATTGCTTGTGGAACTGCAACGGGCTCACGCCGGTCAGCTCGCGAAAATGCTGGCGGAAGGTCGATGGGCTCATATGCACCCGCTCGGCCAGGTCGTCGATGCGCATCGGCTCGGCCAGGTGCTGTTTCAGCCAGGCGACCACCTTGGCGATCTGCTGCATCGGCGAGCCGGCGGCAACCAGGTGACGCAGGGCGACACCATGCTGGCCGACCAGCAGCCTGACGATGATTTCCTGTTGTATTAGCGGGGCGAGATGTTCGAACAACGCCGGCTCGTCAAGCAGCCCGAGCAGGCGCTCCAGCGCACGCACCACGCCGCTGTCCAGTTCGGCGATGACGATGGCCTGGTGGGTGCCGGCCTTCGGCGGCGGTGGCAGCTGCAAGTCTTCGACCGTGCGCATGACCTGACTGGGGTCGAGGGTCAGCATCAGCCCCAGGAAGGGCTTGGCGGGTGTGGCCAGGGCGACATGGGAGACCACGGGCTGGTCGATGCTGGTCAACATGCCCTGCCCCGCCTGGTAATGCAGCACGGCCTCCTGTTGCATGACCTGCTTGCTGCCCTGCGCCACCACGCCCAGACCCAGGCCGTAGATACAGGGCATCGGCTCGGTGGGCGAGGCGCGGCGGTGCAGGCTCAGGGCCGGTAGCCGGGTGATCAGGTCCCCTGCGCTGGGGACGTGGCGGGCGATCAAGGCGCTCAGGCCTGGCAGGCCTGATTCGACAGGGTCGTGGGGGGGCTCGAGGCGGGTCATGCGCTTCTCCATCGGCACTGCCGTCATGCTCCGGGCAATGATGAGGGTTTTTGCACGAATCAACCACTGTGCCGACCGCCCGGCAAATGTCTCAATGTGTAACCAGCGTGCCCCCCAAGTACTGTTCATCGGTCACGGGTTCCATCCACTCGGTGTTCTTGCCATCGAGTGTTTCGGTGATCGCAACGTGGCACATTGCCGTCGCCGCCGCCGCTCCATGCCAATGGCGCTTCCCGCAGGCACAGGAAATGACATCACCCTCGCGGATTTCGGTACGCGGCCCACCTTCGCACTGGGTCCAGCCCACCCCACTCAGCACGATCAAGGTCTGGCCCAGCGGGTGCGAGTGCCATACGGTTCTTGCCGAAGGCTCGAAGCTGACGATGGCCCCGGCCGCGCGGCCAGGGGCCGCAGCCTGGAACATCGCGTCGATGCGCACCGTTCCGGTAAACCAGTTGGCGGGGCCTTCAATGGTAGCGCGGCTGCTGCGACGACTGATGGTCTGATTGGCTTGGCTCATGGATATCTCTCCAGGTCAGGGGGCCGCTGCGGCCCCGTTACAGGTCAATGGAATGCCTGGAGAAACTCTACGCCTCAGCGCACTGCATGATTAGATGGCAAAATATGAATACATTAATGCAGAGAAACATAAATGCCAGCGCCCGATCTGAATCATCTCGTCGCGTTCCTGACGGTCGCCCGGGAGCGCAGTTTCACCAAGGCCGCTGTTCGGCTGGGCGTCTCGCAGTCGTCATTGAGCAGAACCGTCACGCTCCTGGAAAACGACCTCGGCATGCAGCTGCTGGCACGAACCACCAGAAGCGTGTCCGCCACCGAGGCAGGGCGACGGCTACTGGAGGCGGTCGCGCCCAAGCTCGAAGAGATCGAGGCCGAGTTGCTGGCGGTCGCCGAGTTACGTGAGAAGCCCATCGGCACCGTACGTATAAACGCCACCGACTACGCCGCCAACCAGTACGTCTGGCCAAAGCTTCAGACACTGCTCAAGTCCAATCCCCAACTGCGCATCGAGCTGATCAACGACTACGGCCTTGCAAATATCGTCGCGCAGCGTTTCGACATTGGTGTACGCCTCGGCGACCAGGTCGAGAAGGACATGATTGCCGTGCGCATCGCGCCCGATGAAACCCTGGCCATTGTCGGCTCCCCCGCTTACCTGCAACAACGCGAAGCACCCCGGGAGCCCGCCGAACTGATCCAGCACGATTGCATCAACCTGCGGTTGCCTTCACGAGAGACGCTGCTGCCGTGGGAATTGAGCAAGGGCGATCAGCGCATCGAGGTAAACGTCCGCGGTCAGCTGGTGTTCAACAATACCTATCAGATGCTGCATGCCGCCCTGCAGGGGTTTGGCCTGGCCTATCTGCCCAAGGCGCTTGTCGAACCGCAGGTGAACGCCGGACGATTGTGCTGGGTGCTTGAAGAGTGGTTCCCCACGTTTACCGGGCATCATGCCTACTATGCGAGCCGACGGCAGTCGTCTCTGGCGGTGCGGATGGTCATAGCAGCGCTGCGTGCTTAGGGGAATGGATAATCGAGCGGTATTTCTGGGGGGACATTTGTGCTGTACCAGCCGTCACTGGAGACCCAGTGACGGCTGAGATCGCGGCAGCCAGCCAAGACCATCACAACAGCCAGATCAACTGTTGTCCATTAGCCTCAAACCAGTCCACGGAGATTGCTGTTTAAGGAGCGTTGTAGATTCGATACATGGTGACGATCCTCCAGTCAGAGGGTGATGCGATGGAAGTTTTCGTTGCCCACTCGAGGGCCCGCGTCAGGGATGGCCCCGGCCGTAATTGGCAGCTCGCACAGCATCAGTACTGCCCGGACTTTGCGCAGCTCTTCGAAGTGCTCGCTCAGGAAGGCACGTAGCCGATCCTGCTCGATGTTCGCCGCAGTGGCGGCCCTCAATAGCTGTTGGGCGAGCGCAGGAGGACTGAGTCGGTGCCAGAACCGGGTCACACGAGCACGGCTCGCACTTGGAAAATACAGCTGCAACATGGCCAGGCTATTCGTTTTTGATCCACTCATTTCTGCTTCTCCTCGACGACCGGTTTTGCTGCGCTCGCGGCGTTGCGCTGTGCGTGAAAGGTCTTGATCTGCGAAAGGCGGATATCAGTGGGCAGGACGCCGCGGTGCTTGCTATGACCCACACGCTGGGCGTGATAGATCCCGGTATGACCCGACACCAAATAGCTGGCGATGCAGGCAATCGCGGCGAGGGGGGCGATCTCGGGGCCGAACAGCTCCATGGCCATGACGATGGTCGTCAGCGGGGTGTTGGCGGCGCCGGCAAAGACCGCGACGAAACCGATGCCAGCGAGCATCGAGAACGGCAGGTGCAGCAGCGGCGCAAGGGCATTGCCCAGCGTCGCGCCGATGTAGAACAGCGGCGTGACCTCACCACCTTTGAAACCTGTGCCGAGTGAGGCCACGGTAAACGCAAGCTTGCCAAGCCAGTCCCAGGGCACTACGGGAGCTGCAAAGGACTGAACGATGCCTGGAATGCCCAGACCGATGTACTGATAGGCGTCCAATGACCACACTGCCGTGGCTACCACGGTTCCGCCGAGCACAGGGCGCAACGGGGAGTAGGGAATCAGCTTTTTTATCCACGCGCCAAGGGTATGGGTGGCAGTGGCGAACAGCAGCCCCGCAAGTCCGAACACGATGCCTGCGACGACCACAGCCATCACCGTCCAGAACTGCACGGGCGCGATCTCGCCGATGACGTAGTGGGTGTGCACTACGCCCCAGAGCAGCCCTACCTGATCAGCGACGATGGCGGCGACCATGCACGGGAATAGCGCGTCATAACGCATGCGGCCGATGGCGAGCACTTCAAGGCCGAACAGTGCCCCTGCCAATGGCGTACCAAAGACGGAGGCGAAGCCTGCGCTGATGCCCGCCATCAGCATGGTGCGGCGATCTTCGCGGCGCAGGCGGAACAGGTGCGTTATCTGATCGGCTAGGGCACCGCCCATTTGCACGGCGGTGCCTTCGCGTCCGACCGATGCGCCGAACAGATGGGATACCAGCGTACCTGCAAGCACCAGAGGCACCATGCGCAGTGGCACGGTTTTCTTCGGGTCGTGAATCTCGTCGATCAGTAGGTTATTGCCCGCGTTCACCGGCTTGCCGATCAGGTGATAAACCAGCCCCACCACAAAGCCGGCCAGAGGCAACAACCAGATGGCCCAGCGATGGGTTTCACGCCATTGGGTCGCGTGATCGAGGGAGAACAGGAACAGCGCGGACGCCGATCCCGCAAGAAGCGCTACAGCGCTGGCAAGCACCATCCACTTCCCTATGTAGGGAAGCAGGTCGAGTTGTTCAGGTTTTCTGAGTGTTGACATGGGGTCAGCCGCACAAGGGAAAGTGAGCCTGACCAAAAAGGGATTTTACGCACGAACGCCTACAGCCCTGTTTGGATCAGGTGTCTGTAGGCATCATCAGCTGCTACGGGCGCAGCGGTTGGTAAGTGGAGGAATGCCATCTCCAGTGCCCGATCATAGAGATCTCGCCTAGAGATGTAAAACTTCGTTACAACGAAGCGTGGCGGCACGCCTGAAAATCGTGGTGGGCGACAAAAGTGGTGCCGCGTACATACCCCAAGCCAAGCAACACCTCGTCTCGGACTGCCGCATTGCGATGCTCTGAAACCTCGATCAGCACATCGATATCGGGTTTGCCAGCGGTCAGGCTTTTAGCAACGGGAACAACGAGATCACCAGCAGCAAGGCCATGCCGTAGTTGAACAGGCGCAACCATCGCGGATCGCGCAAGACGTTGCGCAACACGCTGCCGAACCCGGCCCAGACCCCAACGCTCGGCGCATTGATCAAGGCGAACAGGCTGGCGATCACCACCACGTTGAAGAAGTATCCCTGCAAGGGCGTGTAGGTGCTGATAGCCCCCAGCGCCATCACCCAGGCCTTGGGGTTGACCCACTGGAACGCCGCAGCCCCCCAGAATCCCAATGGCCGCCCCTTGCCGTCGACGTCCTGGGACACCGGCCCGGAGCGCGCGATGTTCCAGGCCAGGTACAGCAGATAGGCCGCACCGACGTAACGCAGCACTTTGTACAACACCGGATAGGCCTCGAACACCGCTCCCAGGCCCAGGCCGACGGCCAGCACCAGCACCAGGAACCCCGAGCTGATGCCCAGGATATGCGGCACCGTGCGCCGGAACCCGAAGTTCACCCCCGAGGCCAGCAGCATGGCGTTATTCGGTCCGGGGGTCACCGAGGTGACAAAGGCGAACAGAGCGAAAGCCAACAACAAGTCGATCGACAACGGCATACATTCATCCTGAGAAATACATGCTCCGAACAGAGCCCTGATTCATTGTTTTCGCCCCGCGTTCGCCGCAGGCGATCCTCTCGACGCTTACAGCAAGGACCCGATGAAGCCTGCGGCGACCACCGAGTAGAACGCAGCACACACCAGGCCGAATGCCTTGCGCGTACGGACGAAAAACGGTTCCGCGGAACGTGCGGAAAACGCCAGCGCATAGGCGCAAAAAATCACCAAGCCGGCGACCGCGCAGCTGCCCACCAGCACGAAGCTGGCCCAGGAAGATGCCGTCGCGCTGAGGCCGACGGTGGTCACGGTGAACCAGGTCAGGGCGGCCTTGGGGTTGGTCAGATGGATGCCCAGCCCTTGCAGGTAGAACCCCAGCGTGCGGCTCTGCCTGGCCTTGACGCGATTGAGGTTGACCGTGTTCGGACTCAGGGCCCCGCGGATCGATTTGCAGGCCAGCCACAGCAGGTAGCAGGCGCCGAGGATCTTCAGCCAGACCAACACCTGGGCATTGGACATCAGCAAGGCCGAGACCCCCGCAGCGGTCATCGCGCCCCAGCACAACGAACCGGAAATGACCCCGGCCGCCAGCGTCAGCCCCGGGGTCCGCCCATAGCTGAGCGAAGTGTTGGCGATCGCCAGGTTACCCGGGCCAGGGCTGGCGGTTCCGATGACATACACAGCCATGGCAGCACCAAAGCTCGACAGATCAAACATTTGACGTTCTCTTGTAGAAGTCGCGGGAGCAGGGTTTACCAACCCGGGAAGCCGGCCCCTGCGGACCGGCGTCCTTCCTCGCTATTTGTAGCAGCGATGATCGGGCTCTTTGACCCGGATCCTTTCCATCCAGGGCTTGAGTTCGGATTGCTTGTACAGCCGCTCGCCCCAGCCTGGGAGATTCTGAATGGCGCTACAGCTGTATTCAGGAACAACCACTACAGTGCGATGCGAGCCATCTTCCCAAAGGGAATGACTGTCTTATAGGTATACGCTCCAGGATTTTCGTCAGTACAGATTGCCTTTTGGCCCTGAAAAATTTTCAAAAAAAGTGAAATCTGTAACTTTTTACACGACAGATGAGTCGCTACAGTCCCCCGCATGACTCGATACCTGAATCTCGCCGAATACATCAGCAGCCGCATTGAGCAAGGGTTGTATGGGCCGGGGGAGCGTTTGCCCTCGGTTCGCGCCCTGAGCCTCGAGCATGGTGTCAGCCTCACCACTGTCCAACAGGCCTACCGGGTCCTGGAACGCTCCGGACTGGCTATTCCCAAGCCCAAGTCGGGGTATTTCGTCCCGGCCGGCCGTCGTGTGCCGGAACTGCCGAAGATGGGACGCCCCTCGTTGCGGCCTGTGGAGATCGCCCAATGGAACCTGGTGCAGAACCTGATGCGCCAGGAGCAATGAAAGTTGCTCACAGAGAAGATGGCAATGACTGAATTTCCAACCCGTGTCACAAAGCGCCTACGCCTGCGAGAGCTGACAAAAAACGATGCGCCGACCTTGCTGGCAATCCATAGTGATGCAGATGCCATGAAGTGGTTCGGCTCTGATCCGATCGCCCACATTGAGCAAGCAGAGCAGCTTGTTGAGCTATTCAACAGCTGGCGTGCAGCACCAAACCCGGGCATTCGCTGGGGCCTGGAGGATCTCACTCAAAAGCAGCTGATTGGGACCTGTGGGCTGTTCAAATGGAACCGCTCATGGAGGAGTTGTTCGATCGGCTTTGAGCTGGCTCGATCAGCACAGGGGAAAGGATTCATGAGAGAAGCGATAAGGTCCTGCATTGATTGGGGTATTGCGCACATGGACCTTAACAGGATAGAAGCGCTCGCTCACCCAGAAAACGTACCGTCATTGCGTCTGCTTGAGCACATGGGTTTCGTGCGTGAAGGCGTCCTTCGCAAAGCCGGGTACTGGGGGAATACCTATCACGATTTAGTGCAGTACTCCCTACTGAGAGAGGAAGTTACAGACCCCTCTTGATCGTCACAGCCTTGACGCTCGCGCGCTGACTTCAGACTTACCCCAGATAATTCCTCTCTTCGAACCCAATCACAGTTCCATTTAGCCAAGCCTGGTTAGCTCACACGATAACGGCAAATACGTAGGGTGAGCGCATTCAGCCAATCTGTGTCAGACACTCCTGATCCAACCAGTACCGCCCAATTTTGCACACCGGACCCTGCATGAGTACGTTATTCTCCTCATCGAGTTCGATGGTGATTTGACCGCCAGGCATGTGCACTGTCACCTGATCGTCTACGAACCCAAGTCGGCGTGAGACTGCCGCAGCGGCACAGCTGCTGGTGCCCGAAGACAGGGTGTAGCCCACGCCACGCTCCCAGATGTGCACCATCAGGTTACGGCGATCGACAACGTTCACGAATTGAACGTTGGTTCTGTTTGGAAAGAGCGACAAATGCTCAATGGTTGGCCCGAGCTTACGTGCAAGTGCCTCAGTGGTCTGATCGACAAACACCACGCAATGGGGGTTGCCCATCGACACCGGGTTCAGATACAGGTGCCTGCCATCGATTTCAATTGAGTGTCTTTCGGTATCGGGGAATGTCGCCATGCCCATGGCGATGGAAATGCGCCGACCGTAGTCTAGCACCTGGCAATGAACCTTCCCGCCTTTGGTCATCAACTCGAAGGGTTCGTGGGAAACGACGCCCTGATCCCAAAGGTAGCGACATAGAATTCGCAAACCGTTGCCACTCTTTTCCGCCTCGGAGCCATCTGTATTGAAAATGTGCACTGAGAACCCCCTACCTGGCTCAATGACTGGAACCAGGATGCCGTCACTGCCCAATCCTCTATGCCGGTCGCATATCACCGAGATAGCCCGGGCTGAGCAATCGAACGGGGTATTGTCGTGGTAGACAAGATAGTCGTTGCCAGCCGCGTGATATTTTACGAACTGCATGAGTTGTGGCACCAGGGCACGTCGGAGCGGAAAATAATAAATGGAGTCAGAAACATAGCACACGACCGCGCAAGCCACCCGCCAAGAGAAAACGTATTTCCGAGGCAGGACACTAGCGGCCAACAGTAGCATTAGAGATAACTCAATCTCACGGGTACTACCCGTCAATGTCGGTGGATTACAACCCGGAGCCCCTCATCCTCATGTGGCGCTCGAAAGTAGCGAGTGATCAGATCGAACTCCGCGTCAGTCGCCGCAAACTCATGCTCGCCACGGTGGTTGCGAAGATGCAACCTGTCTCGACAGGTGTCATCGTCCACCTCGATGTAGTGGACGCAATGTGAAACCTCGGCTGCGTCAGCCAGATCGCGCAACCATTGTCGATCTTGAGGTGTATTTGCAGGAAAATCCAAAACGACAGTCACTCCAGCCCTCAGAACATCGATGACGAGCGGGCCCAACACCTCCCGAATCTGGCGTGCAAGACGCACATAGTCTGCCACTGACTTGACCTGTTCAGGGTAAAGCCGTGACAGCCAATGATCCTCACTCAACAAAATCGCCGCCCCTTCAGTTGCCAAGCTTTTAGCCAGCGTTGATTTGCCGGATGCAATTTTTCCTGAGATCAGATGCAGCACTGGTTTGGGCATAGGGACGTCTCCTTGTCGAACCCCGATGATGCTCATTGAAAAGCGCCGAAGCAATCACCGAGCATTCAAGCGCCACCATGGGTCGATCCCGGTCAGACGCGAACGACGGCTTTCGACCCATAGTTGCTGCTGGTGAAGAGCGGCGATCGATCTTTGCTGGTTATTCACTGGTCTCGATGTCGTTCAGGTAAGCTCAGCCCTCTGCAGCGCCACCAAGGACGGTACCCATGCATTCACTCACCGATGAGCAGCTACTTGAGATCATCCGTCATAACCCAATAAACCGAGAGCTATTGGAGATTCTCCCAACGCTCGGCATCCCTGGTTCCATGGTGGCCGCAGGCGCTTTGTTCCAAACGTTCTGGAATCACCGCTCGGGACAACCTCCTGAGTGGGGTATCAAGGACTATGACATCGCCTACTTCGACAATGACTTGTCTTGGGAAGCGGAAAACCGGGTCATAGTTCAAGCTCATCAGGCGTTCTCGCACCTGGGTGTTAACGTCGAGATACGCAACCAGGCCCGCGTGCATTTGTGGTACGAAGGGAAATTCGGCGGCACCTATCCACCGCTGAAAAAGGTAACGGATGGTATCGACCGCTATCTGATTCGGTCGACCTGCCTCGGCGTTGATGCTTGTACGGGTAAGCTCTACAGCACCCATGGCCTGAACGACCTCTTGAACAACTGGCTCAGGATGAACGAGTTGAATCCGCGTCCAGACTTATTCAGGGCGAAAGCTGCCAGCTATCAGGCGCGCTGGCCGTGGCTTCAATTGGTTGAATGAACGTCCGCAATGGGTCGATAGCAGTCGTTCGTGAAAAACATTCCCATACAGCCACCGCCCCATTTTCACTGTCCAGCAGCAGGCCAATGCCCCGTCCCCCAACCACATTCGTTGCAATGCCGTGAGCGGTTTGCGACACCATGTGCAGACGTTGACGATAAAAGTGCTTGACCTGCGAACACTGAAGCCTGGCCGCTACGAGCCGTTCACATACGCATGGAAATGAAGTCGACGAAACTGCGCAATTTCGGCGTGATAAACCGGCTCGAGGGCCATAGCACACTGAAGTGGATGGTGCGGGTCACCTCCTCGGTCAACACGGCCTGCAACTCTCCGGAATCGAGCGAAGCCTTGACCGCGAACTCGGGTAAGCAGGCGATGCCGCGCCCCGCCAACGCGGCGTTGAGCAGCATGTCGATGTTGTTGCATATCAGCGCCACGCGCAGGTTCTGTGCCGCATTATGGGCCTGGTCCGGCAGCGGCCAGCGCTCAAGCTTGCCGGTGGACGGAACCCGGTACAGCAAACAGTCATGCGCGCCCAGATCACCAGCCCCCCGAGGCTCGCCCTGGGCCTGAAAGTACGCGGGCGCACCCACCAGAAGAAAACGGAACGCCCCCAGGCGCCGAGCCACCAAGCGCGAGTCATCCAGGACGCCAGTCCTGATCACCGCATCGAACCCCTCCTCCACCACGTCCACAAGCCGGTCGCTGAAGTCCAGTTCCAAATGGATATCCGGATAGCGCTTGGCGAAGCCAGACAACAGGCTGAAGAGGAACTGCCCAGCCAGCGGCACGCTCACCCGCAGTTTTCCGCGCGGCTCACCACTACTGCTCGACAGTTCCAGCTCCGCCGCTTCCAGCTCATGCAGCACACGCTGGCAACGCCCCAGAAACAGTTCCCCCTCCGCAGTCAGGTTGATGCTGCGAGTGCTGCGGTGAAAAAGCCTGACCCCGAGGCGCTGCTCCAGGCGGGCGATACTTTTGCCGATGGCCGACGGCGACACGCCTTATTGCCGGCCCGCCGCGACGAAACTGCGAGTTTCAGCGACTTGCACGAAAACCGAGATACCACTGAGATTGTCCACTCGCTGTCCTTGAATCCTACGCTCCGGATTACAGAACATAACGTCCGCTGTGTCCGGAACTCCAGCCTCTGTTTGCACCAATGTCCGCGATCTAGCATGGCCACCTCGACCACAGCAGGTAATCGCGCACATGACTATCAAACAAAGCATTCCACTCGCTACTGGCGTCGCAACCGAGCCGATGCAGACGCGGATCGACGCGGCGCTGAACAGCGCCATCGAGGACAAGCGCCTGGTCGGCGCTGTAGTACTGGTGGCCCGTCGCGGCGAAATCACCTACCGCAAGGCCGTCGGCCTGGCTGACCGCGAAGCCGGCGTGCACATGCGCCCCGATGCCTTGTTCCGCCTGTCCTCGGTGACCAAGCCCATCACTTCGACGGCCGCCTTGGTCCTGGCCGCCCAAGGCCGCATCGGCCTGGATGATCCCATCGATCGCTGGCTGCCGGAATTCCAGCCACCCCTGGCAGACGGAACCAGCGCCACCATTACCGTGCGCCAATTGCTCAGCCATACCGCGGGCCTGGGCTACGGCTTTCTTGAGGTCCGGGGTGGTGGCGACTATGCCCGGGCAGGCGTGTGTGACGGGCTGGATAACGCCTCGCTCACCCTGGAGGAGAACATTCGCCGCCTGGCGACTGTGCCACTGCTGTATCGCCCAGGCACCCACTGGGGCTACTCGATTGCCACCGATGTGTTAGGCGCCTTGATCGAACGGGTAACCGAGACCGGCTTGGCCGAGGCGATCGAGCAACTGGTGAGCAAGCCGCTGGGCCTCACCGATACCCGCTTCACCGTCGCCGACCCTTCGCGCCTGACCGCCGCCTACCTCAATGCCAGCCCTGCGCCACGGCGCATGCAGGGCGTCGAAGTGATCGAGGTGTTCGAAAACACGGCGGGCATCCGCATGGAGGCTGACCGTGCTCTGGACAACAGCGCCTACCCGTCTGGTGGTTCGGGAATGGTCGGCAACGCCGAGGAGTTCCTGATCCTGCTCGAGACCCTGCGTCAGGGTGGTGGTGCACTAATGCCAGCAAGCTTGGTCAAGGAATTGGGCACTGTGCAGACCGGCCAACTTGCCCTCGCCAATTGGCCTGGGCGCGGCTTCGGCCTGGGTTTCACCGTACTGACCGACCAACAGGCGGCGCAGACTCCAGAGTCCGTCGGTACCTGGCGCCTCGGCGGCGCCTTCGGCCATTCGTGGTTCGTCGATCCGGCGCAACAGCTGTCGGTCGTGGCCTTCACCAACACCGCCTTCGAAGGCATGTTCGGCCAGTTCACCGTCGACCTGTGCAACGCCGTCTACGGCGCGTGAAACGTTCACATCCATTGCGAGAAATATCATGACCCGTGTCGTTCGCTTCCATGAGTATGGTGGTCCAGAGGTCCTGCGGATCGAAGATCTACCCGTGAGTCAGCCAGGTGCCGATGAGGTGCGCATCCGTGTGCGAGCCTTCGGCTTGAACCGCGCCGAATCGATGTTCCGTCGCGGCCAGTATCTTGAGCAGGCGGTGTTTCCCAGCCGCCTGGGCTATGAAGCGGCCGGCCTGGTGGAGGCCGTGGGCGAAAACGTGCGCGACTTCCAGGTCGGTGACGCGGTGAGCCTGGTGCCGCCATCGAGCATCGCCCAATGGGGCACCTATGGCGAACAGGTGGTAGTGCCGGCGGCCATGCTGGTCCGCCACCCGGATCACCTCGACATGCGACAGGCCGCCGGCGTGTGGATGCAATACCTTACCGCCTGGGGAGCCCTGTTACCTGTAGCCGGGCTGGCCGTCGGAGACTTTTTGCTGATCACCGCCGCGTCCAGCAGCGTCGGCCTGGCAGCCATCCAGATCGCCAACCGGCTCGGGGCGATCCCCATTGCCGTAACCCGCAGTGAAGACAAAGTGCGCAAGTTGCTCGCTGCCGGCGCGGCCCATGTGATCGTCAGCGACCAGGATGACGTGGTGGAGCGGGTCGCGCAGATCACTGGCGGTGACGGTGCGCGGGTGGTCTTCGACCCTGTCGGCGGCCCTGGCATCGAGCAGCTGGCCGAGGCCACCCGACGCGGCGGGATCATCATCGAGTACGACGCGCTCAGTAGCCAAGCCTCGCCCTTCCCGCTGTTCACCGTACTGGGCAAGAGCCTCACCCTGCGCGGCTACCTGCTGCACGAGGTGGTCAACGACCCCGCGCTGTTCAGTCAGGGCAAGGCCTTCGTCATCAGCGGCCTGGAAGATGGCAGCCTGTCGCCGGTGATCGCCAGGACTTTCGCCTTCGAGGACATCGTCCAAGCCCACCGCTACCTGGAAGCCGGCGAGCAGTTCGGCAAGATCATCGTCTCGCTGGAGGATTGCCCATGAATCTGTTCACTTCGCTGTTCTTCATTACCCTGGGCCTGTTCGGTGTCTATACCATCGAGTTCGGAGAGGCATCTGGCTCATTGGGGTCGAGGCCACTCAGGTCACCACAAGCCCGAGCCCGTGGCGCGATGTAGTTGCAGGCATGAACCGAGGCTTGCCCGTGAATGGCCGTTCATCGCCGGCCATCAGGCCTTGCCCTGGGGATTGCGCCCTCCTCCTCACTTCGCCGTACTAGCTGCAGGCCGCAGCTCCAACAGGCTTTCGGTATGCTCGACGACATCACTGTCGGACAGGTGCATGGGCTGGTAGCGCCCCTGCACGAACGCCTTTGCCTGGTCCTTGTAATGACCATCGAACAGCACGCCGCTCTGCCCCAGAGGCAGTGCGCCAAGTGCTGACTGCGCCGCGCCCATGTCGATGATGCGACGAATCGACGGCCCGTAGCTGACCGCCCACGGCGCTGGGCCGGGCGGCGCGGAGAAGTTGTTCGGCACCTCGTGGCTGCCACCCACCTCGAACGGCCCGACGTTGTACAACAGCCCCAGCAACGGCTGGATACCCAGTGGATGCATCTGGGTCAGGTGATGCACCTTGCCCCATTGCCAGCCCCGCACATCGTCGCCCAAGGTCGAGCGCAGATGATCGATTCCCGCCTGCCAGGCCTTGAGCACTGTTTCGTTGCGTCCCTCCTTGGCCGGGGTGTCGCGATCATCCCACCAGGGCGACTGTTCGTCCGCGACCAATTTCGGCATCGCGGTGTCCAGCACACGGCTACCCAGCAGATTGTCGAACAACGCATCGCCCAGTTCGTCATGCACGGTGGCCCGCGCCAGTTCGTAGAAGAACTGGTTGAACAACGTGGCCTCCAGCGAGTCGCGCGGGTAGCTGCCATCCCAGCGAGCCAGCTGCTCCAGCCACTGGCGCTGGCGAGGATCGGTCACTTGCCGGCGCAGCTGTGGCAGTAGCGGTTTTAGAACTCGCGCGGCGTAGTCGGTGCGCACGTCCTGCTGCAACGGCTCGCTGTTGCCCATGTCCCAACCACTGCCCTGGGCGAGCAACCGGTCCAGGCGCTGGCCACGGTCCGGCAGGTTGTAGTAGCCGGGAATCACCCGCCCGCTGGGCGAGGACGGCTGGCTGTTGGCGGAGAGGATGTAACCTCGCCCAGGGTTCTCCTCATGGGGGTTCTCGGCGAAGGGGTAGTAACCCGCCTTGTCCGCCTGCGCGCTGGCACCGTCGAGAATGAAGGCCGGATCGACGTTCTCGGGGCGCCGCGGCAAGGCGGCGGCGGCCCACCAGGCGATGTCTCCCTGGGCGTTGGCATACAGCACATTGAGCCCAGGCGCCTGGATACCGGCGACCGCGCTGCGCGCCTTGTCCAGGGTGTCGGCGCGATTCAGCCGGTAGAAGGCCTCGACAATCGGATTGGGCGCCTCCAGATAACTCCACCACAGGGCGATGGGTCGGGTACCGGCGTTCTGGCCCAGCACATCGTTGACAATCGGACCATGGGGCGAACGGCGCAGGCGCAGTTCGACCGCCTGCTCCCCCTTGACCTCGATGCGCTGCGTCTCTTCCTCCAGGGCGACCCACTCGCCGTGATACAACACCTGGCCCGGATGGGCGGCGTCAGTGGTTTCGGCGATCAGGTCGATGTCATCGTTCTGGAACATGGTCAGGGTCCAGGCGAAGCCCTGGTTATGTCCCAGCAAGGCGAAGGGCACCAGGCTCTGGTAGTCGCCGTACAAGTCGAAGCCAGGGGCCGACAGCTGGGCTTCGTACCACACCGAGGGTGCGGCGAAGCGGATATGCGGGTCGCCCGCCAGCAGCGGCTTGCCGCTTGCGGTACGGCTGCCGGCGATGACCCAGCCATTGCTGCCTTCGAATTGCGCCATCCCGGCATTGCCCACGGCGTCCTGGCTCAATTTGGCCAACGCCGCCATCGCGCGCCAGTCGGCCGCGGTCAGTTGCGGCGTGGCCAAGGCGCCGTCGGGTTGCCAAGTGCTGGAGAACGGGCGCAGGTAATCCTCGCCCAGTGTGTCGCGGATGTAGGTCATCAAGGGTTCGGTACGGAAGGCGGCGGCGAAGCTATAGGCCATGTAGCCGATCACACTGTAGACATCGGCTGGGGTAAAGGGACGCGAGGGGATGCCCAGCAGATCGAACTCAAGTGGTCGGGGATGGCTCTGCTGGTAGGCGTTGATGCCCTCCAGGTAAGCCTGCAGGGCCCGCGTCGCCGGGCTGTCGGGGTCGGCCTCGGCGGCCTGGGCATCAGCCCGCTGGCGTATGCGCAAGGTTCGGAACAACGTGTCGGTGGGCAGCAGCCGCGGGCCCAGCACCTGTGCCAGTTCGCCACGGGCCAGGCGCCGCACCATCTCCATCTGGAACAGTCGCTCCTGGGCCTGGACATACCCTAGAGCGCGATACAGGTCCGCTTCGTTCCCAGCGCGGATATGCGGCACGCCGCGCTCGTCGTAGCGCACCGACACCGGCTGGCGCAGGCCGGCCAGGGCCTGCGCGCCCTCGCGCACAGGCTGCTTGCCCTGTAGATAGAGAAGCATGCCCATGGCGACAGCCAGCAGCAATGCAGCGAAACACAGCACGATGCGTTTGATCACGTTCGATTCTCGGCTCAAGGAAAGAAAAGAGGTTCGCGCTCAGAGGCTGCCCAGCAGGCGTCGATTACCGGCCTGTCGCTCCAACAGGATGAGCAGCGGCCCGGTCATCATGGTGGTGACCACGGTCATGATGACGAACAGTGTGAACAGCCGATCATCGATCAGGCCCAGGTCCATGCCGATCTTCAGGACCACCAACTCCATCAGGCCGCGAGCGTTCATCAGCACGCCGATCTGCACCGACTGAGCCGCCGGGTATCCCGCCACCCGGGCGCCGATCCCCGCCCCCAGCAGCTTGCCCGACACCGCCACCAGCAGCACCAGGGCCAGCAAACCCAGGCCGACGCCGCTGAACGCGGCAAGCGAAGTGTTCAGCCCGGCGAGGGCGAAGAAGCTCGGCATCAGCACCACGACCGCCAGGTGCTCCACGCGTTCGACCAGCATTTCCAGCAGGCGCTGGTCACGGGGTAGGCAGGCGCCGAAGAGGAAGGCGCCAAATACCGAATGCACCTGCAGCCAGTCGGTGATGCTGGCGTAGATCAGCGCGCCGCAGATCAGGATCAGCAGCAGGTAGGGCGCGTTCGGCCCCACCCGATCGATCCAGCCCTTCAACAGCGGGCGCACGACCCAGAACGATGTCACGCAGAGCAGAACCAGGCCGAACAGGCGCAACAGCAGATCCTGCCAGTGTCCGTCGACCTGCAAGCTCAAGGCAATGATTGCCAACATGACCCACACGCCGATATCGCTCAGCGCGGCGGACATCAGTGCCACCGCGCCCTGCTCGCTGTCGAGCAGGTGCCGCTCCTTGAGGATGCGCGCCAGCACCGGGAAGGCCGTGACCGAAAAAACCGTGGCGATGAACAGGGTAAAGCCCAATGTTGGTGCGCTTTGCGGAGCGAAGGCGCGATACAGCACCGGTGCGATCAACGCCCCCATCACGAAGGGCACGACAATACTGCACGCCCCGATCAGCAACACGCCATGTCGCGGCCCGTGGCGCTTGCGCTCGGGAAAACGAAACTCGGCACCGACCACGAACATGAAAAGCAAAATCCCCAGGTCACTGAGCACTTTCAATTGCAGTTCCGCCGCGCCCCGAAAGAGTGCACGATGAAAGTCCGGAAAGAAATAACCTAATACGATTGGCCCCAAAATGAAGCCCGCCATCATTTCACCCACGACTTCAGGTTGACCGGCTTTCTTCAGCAGTGCGCCGACAGACTTGGCGACAATCAGGATAAGTACCACCTGCACGAATAACATATCGATCCACCTTGCCGGGTTAGTATTCGAAGGCGCGCCAGCACGAAAGGCAATGCACGACAGCGGATCCTATCCAAGAACTGCCACCTGAAAAACCTACCGATTCCGGTAGCTTTTTCCACGACAGTCAGCCTGCTAATTTTTCCTCGCCACACGATGTCCCCTCTATTCAAGCAGGGTGTCAACAAGGAGTTGTGATGAGAGAGCAGATATTTGAAATTATCCAACGCACCCTCGGCGAGATAAATACCACGCGCCAGGAAAAGATCGACCTCAGCGACGTGCGCAACCTGGCACTGTACGGCACCGCTGGCGTGTTTGATTCCATGCAACTTGTCAGTTTCCTGGCCGCCGTCGAAGAAGTGCTGGACGACGAACTTGATATTGAAATATCGCTGACTTCCGAAAAGGCCGTGTCACAAAAAGTCAGCCCGTTCAGCAGCGTCACCTGCCTGATCGACTTCATCCTTGCCGAAACCCTTGAGACCCAGGCCGCTTCCGCCTGACCGCCGATCACGCAAGGAGACGATCGTGAGCATTACCGTCAGAAAGGCCGTCAGCAGCGATATGTATCCGGTCTGCAAACTGTTGCGCGAGTCGACCCTCAATTCCAACTGGATCGGCGTCAATACCCGCAAACGCATGTTTCAAGACCCCTGGTCGGGCGGTGAAGACTACTTCGGCTATGTCATGCTCGATGATGAAGCGATTGTCGGTTTCCTCGGCCTGCTGTTCACCCGCCAACCGGTGAATGGGCCGCAGGAGCGCTTCTGCGAGTTGCACAGCTGGTATGTAAAGGACGCTTACCGCAAGGAAAGCCTGAAACTGTTGTTGCCCGCGTTGTCCATGCGCAAAGTAACGCTACTTAACTACACGCCAACGCCGGACGTCTATGAAATCAGCAAGAAGTTTGGTTTCACCGACCTGGAAACTCGTCTGCGCCTGATCTACCCGCTGTTCAATCCTTTTAATCTGCGCCGCCGATATCGCTTGGACACCAACCTGTTCAGCATTCAGGGCCGTTTGAGCGAGCAGGACAAAGTGATATTTCACGATCACGCCAACCTGGATTGTCGGCACGTCATGATTATTGATGAACACAGCGGCAGAAGTTGTTACATGATTATCAAGCGCATGCGTCGACGCTGGTTCGAACCCTTTGCCAGGTTGCTCTACGTCAGCGACCCCGATCTTTGCGCGAAGAGCATCGATCGCTGGAGACTCAAACTATGCCTGATGCTGCGCGTGCAATGCCTGGCGATCGATGCGGCCTTTATTGGCGAACGCAAGATTGCCTTCTCCAAGGTCATCAAGCGCGAGGTGCCGTCATTGATCAAGACCCATTCCGAATTATTGATGGCCCGTTTGATAACCCCCATCTACAGCCTGCCCTTACTGATCGGCTACAAGTTGCACTGACATGATTCTATTAATCACCGGCACGCGCAAAGGCATCGGCAAGGAACTGGCCCAGCACTTTCTCGGCCAAGGCCATCAGGTCATCGGTTGCAGCCGCGGCGAAGGTTCCATCGAGCATCCAGGCTACCAGCACTTCGCGCTCGACCTGGCCGATCCGCTGGCCGTGCGCCGCATGCTCAAGCAGATCCGCCTGACCCATGGCCGACTCGACGTACTGGTCAACAACGCGGCGCAAGCCAGCATGGCGCCGTTCCTGCTGACGCCCGAGGACACCACCCGCGAACTGTTCGCCAGCAACGTCTTCGGGCTGATCAACGTCACTCGCGAGGCCGCCAAGCTGATGCAGAAGACCCCTGCCCCCTGCGCCGTGGTCATGCTGTCGACCGTGGCGACCGCCTGGGCGATACCCGGGCAGTCGGTGTACGCGGCGAGCAAGGCCGCGGTCGAGCAGTTGACCCGCACCCTGAGCAAGGAACTGTACGGCTTCGACATACGCATCAACACCCTCGCGCTGCCGCTGTTTCGCAGCTCCATGACCCGGACACTGCCCCAGGAGATCAAGCAGAAAATGATCGAACGCCAAGCCATTCCCAGGCCTTGCGTGCTAGCCGACGTGATCGGGCCACTGGAGTTCCTGATCTCGGAACAATCGTCCTTCATCACCGGAGAAACCTTGAGCCTGGGAGGTGTGCAGTGAGTCATCCTTTACTGGAAACACTGGCGGCCTGCGCCGACAGCGTGGCCCTGATCCACGACGACCAGGCGTACAGCTACGCGCGCCTGTGCCAGGAAACCGAAGCCGCCTGGCAGACGCTGCGGGCACAAGGGGTGCAGCCGGGGAATGCGGTGATCCTCAACGGCGACTATGACCTGGCGACCGTCGCCACGCTCCTGGCGCTCTACCTGAACCGCAATATCGTCGCGCCCCTGGTCGAAGCTGGCGAACGCAATGTCAGCACCCTGCGCGAGGCGGCCCAGTGCACTTATCTTGTCGAGCCCGGGGCCGCCGGCCCGCGCGCGCAGGCGCTGGAGCCTCTGTCCGACGCCCCCGCGCCGGCCCACTACCAGCGTCTTCGCGAACAGGGCCGAGCCGGCCTGGTGCTGCTCAGCAGCGGCAGTACCGGTGCGCCCAAGGCCATCCTGCACGACTTCGACGAACTGGTGTTGCCCAAGCTCGGCAAACCCCGCAAGAAACCCACCACCCTGCTGATGTTCCTGCTGTTCGACCATATCGGTGGCCTCAACTCGCTGATCAACAGCCTGACCGTCGGCGGCTGTGCCGTGCTGCCCAGCGAGCGCTCCCCCGAGGCTGTCTGCGCCCTGATCGAGCGCTACGCGATCAAGGTGCTGCCGGTCAGCCCGACCTTCCTCAACCTGATCCTGATGGGCCACCATCACGAGCTGCACGACTTGTCGTGCGTGCGCCTGATCACCTACGGCACCGAGGCCATGCAGCCCAGCCTGCTCGAACGCATCCAGCGCGCCTTCCCCAAGGCACGCATGCTGCAGACCTTCGGCACCAGCGAAACCGGGATCAGCACCACCGTCAGCCAATCCTCGGCCAGCACCTTCTTCAAGCTGGCAGACGACGGCACCGAATTTCGCATCGTCGACGGCGAGCTGCAGCTCAAGACCCAGAGCCAGTTCCTGGGTTACCTCAACCAGGCCACTGACAACGTCACCGAGGACGGTTGGTTCCGTACCGGCGACCTGGTCGAGCAGAACGCCGAAGGCTACCTGCGCATCCAGGGTCGCCAGAAAGAACTGATCAATGTCGGCGGCCTCAAGGTCCTGCCCATGGAGATCGAAAACCTCCTGCTCAAGAGCGAGCTGATCGACGACTGCCTGGTCTACGGGGTGGCCAATGCCATCACCGGCCAAGCCGTGCACATGGACGTGAAGTCCAGTGCCATCGAGTGCCGCAAGGCGCTCAAGCGCCATGTCCTGGAATACCTGGGGCAGCACCTGGAGGCCTACAAGCTGCCGGTGAAAATCAATCAGGTCGAGCAGATCGCCTTTTCCAGCCGCTTCAAGAAGTCCCGGGTGGTGACCCCATGAGCGCGATCGTCATCCTCGGCAACGACCGCTTCGCGCTGGAGCTGGCCAGCTACCTGCGCGAGATCGAGCCAACGGCCAGCCTGAG
Organism: Pseudomonas carassii; assembly: GCF_036324045.1. Lineage (NCBI taxonomy): Bacteria > Pseudomonadati > Pseudomonadota > Gammaproteobacteria > Pseudomonadales > Pseudomonadaceae > Pseudomonas > Pseudomonas carassii. Next base: position 61,309 of record NZ_JAZDCT010000003.1, read on the forward strand.
CCATCTGCCCCTGGACGCGCTGCTGGACAGCGACGCGACGCTCTCGAGCAGCCATCGCTATGTGCTTGGGGTCAACGACATCGCCCGGCGCCAGCAGTTGATCGACCGTTACTTCAATGACGGCCGCCTGGCGGCGCCGAACTTCGTCCACCCCGCCGTCCGCCACCACCTGGACCTGTCCGCGAGCCGCGGCAACGTCATCGCCGCCGACAGCTACCTGGGCGTCAACGTCCGGCTCGGCTCGTGGAACATGATCAATTACCACTGCTGCATCGGCCACCACAGCGTCCTGGGCGACAACAACTTCTTTTCTCCGAACTTCAACGCGGGCAACAGCGTGGCAGTCGGCAGTCGCTGCTTCTTCGGCCTGAGCACCGTCGTGGTGCCCCAGACGACGATCGGCGACGACGTCACCGTGCAGGCCGCAACGACCCTCAGCGAACAGATCCCTGCACGCTCGCATTGCAGTTCCTCGGCACGACAAAAAATCATTCAACTGGTTGAAGGGAGTCACAACGCATGAGCAAAAAAGCCAAAGTCATCGTCATGGGCGGTGGACCGGCCGGCAGTATCGCGGCCCTGACCCTGCAGAAGCTCGGCCATCAGGTCACCGTGTTCGAGAAAGAGAAATTCCCCCGCTACCGGGTGGGCGAGTCGTTCCTGCCCGGCACCCTGTCGATCCTCCATCGACTCGGTCTGAGCGACAAGATCGATGCCGCAGGCTACGTGCAAAAGCCCTCGGCCACCTTCCTCTGGGGCAAGACCGAAGCGCCCTGGACTTTCTCCTTCACCACACCCAAGACCGAGGACTGGGTCTTCGACCATGCCATTCAGGTACTGCGCTCGGAGTTCGACCAGATGCTCCTGGAAACCTGTCGTGAACGCGGCGTGCAGGTGTTCGAGGAAGCCGTGGTGACCGAGGTGGATGTCGAGCAGGCCGATCGGGTCAGCGTCCAGGTGCGCCATCGCAACGAAAGCAGTGAGTTCAGCGCCGACTACCTGATCGATGCATCGGGCAGCAACAGCCCGTTGGTGCGCAAGCTGGGGCTGCGCGAATACGACGAGTTCTACAAGAGCGTGGCCCTGTGGTCGTACTTCGAGACCCCCGACCCATTCCAGAACGACCTCAACGGCACCACCTTCTCGATCACCTTCGAGGACGGCTGGGTCTGGATGATCCCGCTCAAGGGTGGAGTCTACAGCGTCGGCGTGATCGTCGACCAGAGCAAGCTGGCGGACATCAAGGCCGAGGGCCTCGAACAGTTCTACGACAAGACCCTGGCCAAGAGCGAACGGGCGCTGGCAATCCTCAAGGGGGTGCAGCGCCGCGAAGAGGTCAAGCTGGTCAGGGACTGGTCCTACGAAACCTCGTGCTTCTCGCGCCAGCGCTTCTTCCTCTGTGGCGATTCGGCCTGCTTCACCGACCCGCTGTTCTCCCAGGGCGTGCACCTGGCGTCGCAGTCGGCGGTCAGCGCGGCGGCGAGCATCGACTACCTGATGAACCAGCCGGAGCAGAGCGACGAGGTCCACGCCTGGTACAACCGCACCTACCGCGAAACCTACAACCAGTACCACGAGTTTCTCGCATCCTTCTACACCTTCGCCTCGTTCACCGAGCCGGAGTCGGCGTTCTGGACCAAGCGCCGCATCTCGGAGTCGGCCGACGAACGCTTCAAGCGCAAGGAGTGGTTCGAGCAGTTGGTCGGCGCAGAGAACCAGCGCCGTCCGCAGATCGGCAACTTCAAGGATCGTGCCGCAACCATGATCGCCATCGGCCGCCACCAGCGCCAGGGCCTCACCGACGAGTTCATGGACGCCGAACTCAACCCGGCGCGGGTGCGCTGGATCTCTGAGCTGACCAAGCAGCTGAACCGCATCGTGCGCTTCGAATGGCAGGGCGCGCAGGTCGGCACCGAGGGCTTCTTCAAGATCGAGCCACAGAGCTTCAAGCTGCAGTCGCAGCGCATCCTGTGCAACGGCGCGGGCAAGGACATGACCAAGTACGCCGTGAGCGAGCCGTTGCTCGGCGTGGTCCAGGCCCTGCACGAGGAGCACTTCGGCTACAAGGAGTTGATGATCCGCCTCAACGAGGTGGGCGAAGTGAACTCGTCGCAGTTCGTCATCCGCCTGATGGAAGCAGGGCTGCTGGAGGGCTTCGACAAGCACGGCGAGCAGGTGCTGGTCCAGGATCGGCTGCGCTTCGACGGCGTGGGGGTGGAATATGAAGTCTGAACAGGGTCACGACTGGCTGTTCCTGGCGGGGGTCGGCAACTCCGGCAAATCGCACTGGCAGCGCCACTGGCAGGCCGGGCATGACAACTGTCTGTGGCTGGAACACCGCGACTGGGAAGCGCCGCTGTGCGAGGAGTGGGTCGATGAACTGCAGGGTATGCTGCAGGCCCTGACCCGGCCGGTGGTCATCGTCGCCCACAGCCTGGGTTGTCTGTTGCTGCTGGAATGGGCCACTCGCCATCGATCGGACAAGATCCTCGGCGCCTTCCTGGTGGCGGTGCCTGATCCTGCCAGCGACAGCTTCCCGCCTGAGGCCCTGGGGTTTCGTCCGGCGGACCACCTGGACGCGCCGTTCCCACTGACCATCATCGCCAGCGACAACGACCCTTACGGCGACCTGGCCTATGTCGGACGCAGCGCGCAGCACCTGGGCTGCTCCTTCAGCAACCTCGGCGCGCTGGGGCACATCAACGGCAAGTCCAAGCTTGGTCAGTGGCCACAAGGCTTCGAACTGCTGCAGGACTTCAGGCACTCGCTGAGCGCCTGACCTAATGGCGCGGGCCGCCCGTCACGGCCCGCGCCGCTATCGATGAGGATCGAGACATGCCAGCTCCCTCTGGCGGGTTGTCGACAACCCGCGCCTGCGATTTTCCTCTCTCAAGCCTCATCCAGGACCTGGTTCCAGGCCAGGCGCACCGTATTCCCGTACAGGTGTGGTACGCCGGGGCGCGGATGCCCGCACTGCTGGAGATGCTCGACCAGCACCACTGCCTGGTCGACCTGCAACAGAATACGTTTCCCGAGGACCATCATCTGCTCACGATCAGCTACCGGCAGACCCTGCATCACCCGGCCCTGCCGGTTTCGCTGCAGGTCGTGGGCGTCGCCCGCGGCCGCACCCGACTGACTGCCAGCCTGCTCAGCCCGCGCCCGGACTATCTGCCGGCGGATGCCCACTGGCAGGCGCCTTTACTCAGCGCCAGCGCCAGCAGCCCGGTGCTGTTCCGGCGCTGCTTTGGCGTCGAACTTGGCCATCTGGATCCCTACTGTGGAGAGTTCCGCGCCCTCCCTCACGATCCGGGCCTGCTGCCCGGCATCGACCTGGAGCTCACCCTGGAATGTCGCTGGAGCGGCACCTGCCGAGTGCGGGTGCAGGTGACCGGCGTTCACCTGTCGGATGATCAACGCAGTTACAGCTTCCGTGTGCTCGACCCGGCGTCGAGCCAGGCCCTGGCGCTGTTGCTGCTGTGCCAGCGCGAGCGCTTCAGTTTCGACTGCCTGCCCGCCGCCCTGCGCAAATCGACGGCCATCGACCGCCTGCTGGCGGTGAACATCGTCAACGCCAACGACCTGATGCACGAGGTGCTGGCCTGTCGCCTGGCCGCCAACCGCCATTATGGGCGCCTGGGCGATGTGGAAAGCGCCTGGAGCCTGTGGGACGAATTCGATCCCTATTCCATCCATGTCGCCGCGTCTCTGGGCAGCAAATGCGTCGGTTCCGGCCGGGTGGTGGTCAATGACGGTCACCGTGGCCGCTGCGAGATCGAGGTGGCGACACCGTTGCCGCAGTGGCTGTGGGACGCCGGTTTCGTCGAGATGTCCCGCGTCGCGATCCACCCGGAGTATGCCGGGCATCGCGTGATGCTCGCGCTGTTGCGGGAACTGGGACGGATCACCTTGCATCTGCGCAGCCGCTACATCGTCCTCGACGCCATCGAGGTGCTGGTGCCGATCTATGTAAAACTCGGCGCGCGCTGCCTGCCCATACACAAGCAGCATCCCTACAGTGGTGAGCGGGTGCGAATCATGTACTTCGATGTGGGCCAGTTGCTCGCAAGCCTGGACCGTGGCCTGCTGCACTGGCTGTACGTGTTCGGGCCGACCATCGAACACAGCATCACCCCGTACAACCTGCCCCAGGTGGCCAGGACCTTCCAAGTTCGCGCACTGCACCTGCGCCTGAAACGGGGGATCGCCAGTGTCTTCGGCAAATTCCTTGGCTGATCCGACACGGGTCAAGTGGCTCGGCTCGCTGTTTTCTGCCTGTCTGTATGCCGGCTGGGTCGCGTACTCGGCGCGCGGCCAGACGCCGGGCCAGATGCTGCTGTCGGCCACGGGGCAGTGGCTGCTCAGTTTCATCGCGACCTTCGCCTTTTCGGCCCTGATCAACCGCCTGGTGGGTGACAGCCGGCGTTACCCGGCCGCCGCGCGGGCCGGCGCGACAGCCATGCTGCTGTATGCCGGCGCGCTGTTCGCCGTGCATGGGCTGCTCGGCACGCCACATCCGCTGGCCACCCTGCTCCCAGTGCTGTTGCTTGCCGGTGGCTATGCCTTCGTCTTCGCTGGCCTGCAGGTACGCCACAACCTGGGCGTGGCGACGTGATCACACCGCAGGTGCTGCTGTTTTCGCTCGAGCGGCTGGCGAGCGGCGAATGGTGGGAACACCTCACGGCTGCGGATCTGGGCCATGCGCAGACGCTTTCCGGTCGCCATCTGGTGCGCTTTGTCAATGGCCGCATCGCCTTGCGCATCGCCTCTCGCGACTTTCCGGGTAGCGGGAGCGAAGCCGTTTCGATCACTCGGGACAACTACGGGCGGTTGTCGCTCGGCGCCGGGCACACGCTGTACGTCAGCTTGGCCTATGGTGCCCGCTTGGGCGTGGCGGCGCTGGCCCGACAGCCGATCGGCATCGACTATGAAAGCGACCCGGCGCCGGTGTTCTGGGCCAGCGCGGCACGACGTTATTGCTGCGCCTGCGAACAGCACTGGCTGGCGGCACGGCCGGAACAGCAAAGAGAAGAGGCGTTCGTCTGGTTATGGACACGCCGCGAAGCGGTACTGAAATACCTGGGCATCGGCATTCGCGGCGAGTGCCGCTGCCTGTGCGCCCTGGGGCCCGATACTGCCCAACTCAGCTTCCGCCCGACCTCGGGTGAAGGTATCGGCACGCTGGTCTGCGGCGAACCGCTGGATACCCTGCAACCTCGTGTAATCGACCTCGGCCTGCCAGGCACCGACGCGCTGTCGCTGAACTGGCTGGCCGCGCCAGCCACTAAATCTGGATGAGCTGCATGGCCAACGCCTGCACGGCTGCCGCGCTGCGGGTGCTCACGCCGAACTTGCGACGGATGTTCTTGAAGTGGAAATCGATGCAGGCTTCGGAGCGGTTGCAGATGTTGGAGATTTCCCAGTTGGTCTTGCCGATGGCGCTCCAGCGCAGCACTTCCGTCTCGCGCTTGGTCAGCTTGATGGTGCCCTGTGCCTGAAGCAAACCCAGCGCCCCCTGCAGCGCGCAGTCCTTGAGCAGCGACAACATCGGCAGGTTGGCACGAAAGGTCGCCACGGCCTGTTTTTCGTCGTGGCTGCCAGAGAAGATGTCCAAGGTACCGGACTGCCCCTGCGGCCCCAGGAGGGCGAAGGTCATGCCATGCAGCGTGCGCTCCACCTCGGGCGTGGAGCGCGCCCAGGTAACCGGCAGGATGCTCCATGCAGCCTGGTCCCGAGCGCCATGTTCCTGCTCGGGAGCGTCAGCGGCAAAGCTGGCGATATCCACGGCATGCGCTCCCGAACTCAGGCGCAGGCGAAAATGGGCAACGCCCAACCGCTGCAACTGCTCGTGGAGCGTGGCCTGCCAGCGCTCGCGGTTGCTGTGGGCAAGACTGGAAAGCGCTTCGATCACGTCAAGATCCATCCTGGTGTCTCCAGTTCCCGATTGTTCATGAGGGGCTCACGCGCGGCTGTTCACCAGCCAGATCGCCAGCGCTATCGCCAGCGCCCCAAGACCTTGCACCCAGGACAGTTGCGTGCCGAGCACGCTGAACGACATCAGCACCGCGAACAGCGGCGCGAAAAATAGAAAGCCACTGACCCGGGTGGCATTGCCCTTCTTCAGCGCCAGGAACCACAGGCCGAACGATCCGGTGGAGGCTGGAATCGCCAGCCACAGGAACCACCCCCACTGCGCCGCGCTGACGCTCACAGGCCAGTGTTCGCCGGTAAAGCTGGCCGCCAGCAGCACGAACAGCGAACCGATGAACATCTGCCAGAAGCTCAGCGACCAGTTGCCCAGCGACAGGCGGCTGCGCTTGTTGATCAGGGTCGCCGCCGCCCAGCACAGCGCCGAGGCCAGTCCATAGGCAAGGCCGCCCAGCATGGCCGGGTCACTGCTGAGCAACGCCTCGGGACCGATCGCCAGGGCCACCCCGACGATGCCCAGCAGCAGCCCGCTCAGGCGCGCCAGGCCCAGACGCTCGGCAAACAGCACGCGACTGGCCAGGGCCACCCACAGGGGATTGGTGAACAGCAAAATGGCGGCGGCGGCGGCCGACAGGGTCTGCATGGCCAGGAACAGCAGGCTCATCACCGCGGCGGTCTGGGCCAGGCCGATAAGCATGACGATCAGTGCTTCCCTGCCCCGCACACCACGCGGAAATAGCGCGGCGAACAACGAGCGACCGTCCAGCAGAACCAGCGGCAAGGTCGCCAGGGCCGCGACGAAAAAACGCCAACCGACCAGAAGAAACGGGGGGAACCCCTGATCGAGGAGGACCTTTCCGGAAATGAAGCTCGACCCCATGAGAAACGTCGAGGCGAGCAAGGTCACGATCAGAATCAAGCGGCCGTCCGACTGCCGAGTGTGCAATGCCATCCTTGCCCCCTCTCACACGATGTCGATATGCAGGGCCGAAGGTTGCAGGGTCGGCAGCCCTGTCTTCAGCCAGCGGCGCAGTGCGCCCAGGTAATTGTGAGCGGGCAGCGGCTGGCTCGGCGCGAAGGCAAAAACGCCCTCGCCGTTGACCAGCGCCTGCCCGGCATGCAACACGACGCTCTGTCCCTGTGCCAGCAGCAGGTCACGGCCACGCCAGCTGATCCAGTGGGTGCCGCTGATCGAGCGGGCCAGGATCGGCCTTCGAGTGTCCAACGACAGCAACTGGGTGCGGGTCAAGATCACCTGCATACCGTCAGGGTCGAACCCTGAAAGCGGGGCGATCACCGACCCCGATGACGTCCAGGCAATTCTCATCGCACACCTCCCGCTTAACGCAAGCACACGGCCCCTTATGAGCACTCAGGCTCTGCCCGAAATGTATCTGCACTCGCCCATACTGCGTTGAAACGGGGCTCGGAATGCTCATGTACTCCAGTACACTCCGCTTCCTCCCCCCGTTTCGCCTTGTCTGACCTTCGCGCAGACACATTTCGCACAGACCCTGGTAGCCAGGCTTACAATATGAGGTTTCAGCAGGTGATAATATTTATATTTATTTCCGGTTAATGTAAGGAAAACTAACATGTCGGTGATCCCTCCCCTCAGCAGCCTGCGCAGTTTCGAGGCCGTCGCGCGCCTGGGCAGCGTGACCCTGGCGGCGCAGGAGCTCCACGTCACCCACTCGGCGATCAGCCAGCAACTCAAGTCACTCGAAGACATGCTCGAGGTCGGGCTGTTCATCCGCGACGGCAGGACCTTGCAGGTCAGCGAGGATGGCCGCCTCTACGCGTTGCAGGTACGCCAGACCCTGAGTGCGCTGACCGAGGCGACCCGACAGATCAAGGCACAGCCCCGGGCCACGGAGCTGGTGGTGGCGGTGATGCCTTCGTTCGGTCATTCCTGGTTGCTGCCGCGGATCGAACGCTTCCTGGAACGCCACCCCGGGTTTTCCGTGCGCCTGCAGGCCAGTCTGAGTCTTTCCAACCTGGCCCAGGAGACCATCGACCTGGGCATTCGCATGGGCCGTGGCGACTGGCCGGGCCTGGAGAAACGCCTGATGTTCCATGACGAACTGGTGGTGGTGGCAGCGCCTGGCTTTCGCGACGGCGACCTGCCGCGCACCCCGCAGGCAATCGTCGACAGCCGGATCATCTTCACCATGGATCCCTGGCAACCCTGGTGCCAGGCGGCAGGGTTGGACACCGAGGTGCCGCGCAGCGGCCTGTGCAGCAACGACTCGAACCTTGTGCTCGAAGCGGTGCGCCTGCGCCAGGGCATCGCCCTGCTGCGGCGCAGCCTGGTCCACGAGGCCATCCGCCGGGGCGAACTGGTGCAATTGAGCGACTACGTGGCGCCGTACAACTACCCGTACTGGCTGGTCCTGCCGGAGCGCGAACGCCCCGGCGTCAAGCGCCACCAGTTCGTCACCTGGCTGTTCGAGGAAGTGGAACGCTACCAGCAGGAGCTGGGTTGAGCGCCAATACGCATAGGCACTGGGGCGCCTGAACCAGCCATGGAAACGTTGCGTTCATTACGTGATCGACTTGCCTGAACAGGCGCCGGCCGATCATTTGCGCGCACGTTATCACTCACGCCAGGCGCCTTCGGCCTGATCGGGGCCTTCGTCGGCCAAGGCTGCGCGCAGGCCCGCACTGTCCAGACGACGACAGTAGGCAGGACGCGCGCGCTCAAAACGACGCCCTTCGACGAGCGCCCCAGCGTCGATCACGTCATAACCGAAACGCTCGTGCAGCGCGCTGACCACTTGCTTGGCTTGCGCGTCATCGCCTGCTATCGGCAACGCTCGGCGCCACGCCGAACCGGCCGGGCGCGCGTCGGCAACCAGGTCGCGAGCAAGAATGGCGTTGAACGCCTTGACCACGCGGGCACCATCCAGGTGCCGCGCCAGCATCTCGCTGGTGGTGGTATGCCGACTGTCCAACGCCACGATCTGGCCATCGCGCTGCGGATAGTAGTTGCCGGCATCCAGCACCACCCTGTCGGCGAACACGTGTGCCGGCAGGTCGCGGTAGCGGTTGAAGGGAATGGCCAACAGCACCAGCTCGCCGAAGCATGCGGCCTGTTCGAGCGTGCCGACCTGGCAGCCCAGGTCGGTCTTGATGCTGGTCAGCGTTTCGGGGCCACGGGAGTTACTGAGCATGACTTCGCAGCCGTTGTTCACGGCAAGTTCGCCCATGGCGCGACCAATGAAACCCGCCCCGATGATTCCTATACGCATTGCCGACTCCTGCCTTGTGCTACAGAGGACGCCGGCAGGCACTTGCCAGCCAGCACTGAAGCCATGATCCTATTGGAAACCAGATACGTTAAATACCGGCCTTTTATTGGAAGTATCGAAACCATGGATTTGGAATAATGGACCGACTACAAAGCATGGCGGTGTTCGTCAAGGCGGCTGACAGCGGCTCATTTTCCGCAGCCGGGGCGGCTTTGGGCATCTCCTCGCAAATGGCGGGCAAACACGTCAGCGCGCTGGAACAGCAACTGGGCGTGAAACTGCTCAACCGCACCACCCGGCGCCAGCATCTCACCGAAGTCGGTCAGCAGTACTACGAACGCTGCAAACGCGTGCTGGCTGAAGTGGAAGCCGCCGATGCGCTGGCCCTGAACCATGCATTGGCGCCGCGAGGACGTCTGCGCATCAGTGCGCCAGTCACCTACGGCAACTACTGCCTGATCCCGGTGCTTGGACGCTACTTGCGTCGCAACCCGCAGGTGAAGGTGGAATTGTCGCTCAATGACCGCATTGTGGACCTGGTTGACGAAGGTTTCGATGCAGTCATCCGCATCGGCCGGTTGAGCGACTCCACCCTGGTAGCCCGGCCACTCGCGCCCTATCGCCTGATTGCCTGCGCAGCCCCCGCGTATCTTGCGACACACGGCACGCCGCGGACACCTGATGATCTCGCAGGGCACCATTGCCTGGGATACAACGCCTGGCCTTCGCCAGTGACGCAAGAATGGGAACTGCTGGGGGGCGAAAACCTGCAACGGCTTGCCCAGGACAGCCGCCTGCAGATCAACGACGCACGCGCACAGCGAACTGCCGCTTGCGAGGGGCTGGGGATCATCCTGGGCTCGGAAATGATGCTGGCCGATGACCTTCGCTTAGGGCGCCTGGTCCAACTGTTTCCTCAGCTGAAGGCACCGCAACGGCAAGTGCACCTGCTCTACGCCCGCGACCCGCGCATGGCGCCCAAGCTGCGCAGTTTCGTGGACCAGGCCGTCGCCGAATTGGAGCACACCCCGGCTTCGCAGCCCTGACAGCGAATGAGGGACCACGCCAGGCATCAGGCGATCGGATAACGCTTGAACAGGTCGGTCTGTTCCAGGCGCGCCGCATGGGCCTTGAGGGACGGAAAATCATCGGCCCTGACCACCTCGGGCAACATCAGCTGCATGAACGACCAGGCCACGGCAGTCGTGAGCGCAGCCTGGTCTGGCCGCTCGGTTTGCGACGGTCGTGCCGCGTAATGCCTGTCCAGTTCGGCGCATGCCGCCAGCAATTGCCGGGTGGCGCGCTCGACCCACGGCAGATGCAGCTTTTCGGCCGGGCGCATATTGTGCTCATAGACAATCTGCACGGCCTTTTCACAGGCAGCCAGGGCAAGTCCCAACGTAACCAAGGCGCTGGCCAGCGCCTCCGGCTGCTGCGGCAGCAACGTGCTGCCAGGGCCGCTCAAGCGCTCGAAATACTCGATGATCAGCGTCGAATCCATGAGTACCGAACCATCATCCAGCACCAGGGTCGGTGCCTTGACCACTGGATTTATCCGGGAGAACGCCTCGAAAGTGCTGAATACCGACAACGGCTCGTGCTCGAAACTGACACCCAGCAGATCGAGGGAAATCGCCACTCGGCGCACGTAAGGTGAATCCAGCATGCCAATGAGTTTCATCCATCGCTCTCCTTGGTTGATAACGTCGAGGTTGTCCTGCCGCGTTGTCCATGACCACAGTCCCACTGCCTCCGAGACGTTGCCGTCCCTGACATGGGTGGGAGCCCAGGCCCTGTCTATCGGTAGTTTTCGAGCTTCACACAAGGAACACCTGCCTGTCGACTGTTCCCCCTTGCCTGCCCCAGCCTGTAGGAGCGGCCTTGCCGAGGCGTCGGACCGGCCGGAAAGGGCCGCAAAGCGGCTCCGGCGATACCTGCATTGACGCTGAGATCCGGTCCGCTGCGCAGCCCCGAGTCTGGCGCACCTCCAGCGTTTCAATCGATCACCGTCACTTCGACAACCGCGCCTCGCTCTGAGCGTCAAGCGGCTCGAACAGGCTCACTGCCTGTGCATCCACCGCCTTGGGTAACAGCCCCGCCTGGTAGAACGCGTCGGCAATACGTTGCTGCTCGGCCAGGTTCTCCAGCCTCACGGGCTGCACGTCATAGCTGCGCCGGGCATTGGCCTGCTGCACCGTGGCGCTGTCCAGGTTGCCCCACAGCGGGCCGAGAATACGCGCCGCCGCCGCGGGGTTGGCCTTGGTCCAGGCGCCGGCCTCGCGCAGGGCCAGGTAGACCTGCTGCAATACCGCGGGATGCGCCTTGGCATAGTCGCTGCCCGCCAGGTAATAACGCTGGTAGCTGGCCAACCCGCTGCCATCGACCAGGATGCGTGCGTTCTGCTGGTTTTGCGCGCTGGCCACGAAGGGGTCCCAGGTCACCCAGGCATCGACCTTGTGGTTCTCGAACGCGGCGCGGCCATCGGCGGGGATCAGGTAGGCCGGGGTGATGTCCTGGAAGGTCAGGCCCGCCTTGGCCAGCGCCTGGATCAGCAGGTAATGGCTGCCGGCCGCCTTGGTCACGGCCACCCGCTTGCACTTGAGGTCGGCCAGGGTGCGCAACGGCGAATCAGCCGGCACCAGGATCGCCTGGGCTGTCGGCGATGGGGTTTCGCGGGCGAAATAGGTGAGTTTGGCGCCGGCGGCCTGGGTGAACACCGGCACGGTGTCGGCGACATCCGCCGACAGGTCGACATTGCCCAGGTTCAGCGCCTCCAGCAGGGGCAGACCGCTGGGGAATTCATGCCATGTGACACGAACGTCCTGGGCCTGCAGACGGTGCTCGAGACTGCCGCGGGCCTTGAGCAGGATCAACAGGGTCGAGGACTTCTGGTAGCCGATCCGCAAGGTCTGCTCGGCACTGGCCAAACTCGGCAGCAAGGCACTGGCCAGCAGCGCCAGCCCCAAGCGGCGCAAGGGTTTCAACGACATGGGACGATCTCCTGGGTCAGGGCTGCACAGCCAGCTTGGCGGCGCTGGGAAGGGTAAAGCCGGTGGCGAAGGTCGGTGCCACGTCGAGGCGTTGGTTGATCAGGCCGTGGCCATGGTAGAAGTCGGCAGTGCGTTGCTGCTCGGCGACGATCTGCGGATCGATCACCTGCCAGTGCAGTTGACTGCGTTCGAAGTGCCGGCGGGCAGCGGCCTCTGGAAACCCGATGATCGCCGCGAGTGTCTTCGCATAGCTGTCCAGGTGCTGGTAGGCCCACACCTGCGCCCCGGCCAGACGGTTGAGGTAGTCCTGCAGCGCAGCGCGCCGCGCCGGTTCACTCAGGGCCTGGTCGGTGGCGGCGAGGAAACTGTTGCCGTTGGACAGGCCACGGCCACTGACCAGCACCCTGCCCTGCCCACTCAATTCAGCCAGCGCCGTGTAAGGCTCCCAGGTCGACCAGCCGTCCACCGAGCCGTTGGCCAGGGCAGTCTTGGCGTCCACCGGCCCAAGGAAGCGAAACTCCACGTCCTTTTCACTGAGCCCGGCCTGCTCCAGCGCCTTGAGTGCCAGGTAATGGCCGATCGAACCACGACCGGTGGCGATGCGCTTGCCCTTGAGCTCGGCCGCGCTGTGCAGCGGTGCGTCGGGGCGAACCAGCAGCGCAGTGCCATAGGGGTCGTACTTGTCCACGGCAATGGCCTTGACCGGCGCCCCCGAGGCCTGCACGAACAACAGCGGCGCATCACCGATGATGCCGGCATCGATAGCCCCGGCATTGAGCGCCTCGGCCAAGGGCGCGGCGGCGGGGAATTCGGCCCAGTGAATGTCGTAGGGCAGGTCGCGCAGGGCATCGGCAGCCTCCAGCTGGGCGCGCATGTTGCCCTTCTGGTCGCCGATGCGCAGGGTCAGGCGTTCGCTCGCGATGGCCTGGCCGGCCAGCAACAGGGCTGCGGCAAGGACCAGCAGCTTCGATCGGATAGACATGGCGTTCCTCGCTGTCGTGGAGGGCAGTTTCATACGGCCTGGGTCGGGAGACTCTAGCGAGAAATAAAAAATAAATTAAAGTGATTTTAGGAATAACCTAAGATGCATTTTTGAGAATAATCGACGTTGACCGACTCGAACAGATAGCATTACCTGCCAGTCAGATTATGCTATTGGCTTATTTTTTCGTTCGATCCTGTGAGCGCCGATTATGAAAATCGATGATATGGACGCCTTCGTCGCGGTCATTCGTTGCCAGTCCACCAACCTCGCCGCCGAGGCCCTGCAACTGACGCAGCCAGCCATTACCCGCCGGGTGCAGAACTTCGAGCAAGACCTCGGCGCCACCCTCCTCGACCGCAACACCAAACCGCTCAAGCCAACGCCCATGGGCCTGCGGGTCTATGAACAGTGCAAAGCGATCCTGCGCGAAATCGACGCATTGCGCGAAATGGTCGCCAACGATGGCGCCCCTTCCGGCACCCTGCGCCTGGGCGTGCCGCAGACCCTTGGCGATGTGGTGCTGCTCGAGGCCCTGGCGCGGATCCGCGAGGCCTATCCGCAATTGCGCACCCAGGTCAGCAGCGGCTGGGGCAGCAGCCTGATCACTCGCATGGAGAATGGCGAACTGGACGCCGCCGCCGCGCTGTTCCCGCCGGGCAAGATTTTCCCCGACGGCATCGCCAGCCAGTCGATCGCGCGCATGCCGCTCAAGGTGGTGGCGGCCCGGGGTAGCGTCGCCAAGCGCAGCTACAAGCTCAAGGATTGCTATACCCGTGGCTGGGTTCTCAACCCCGATGGTTGTGGCTTTCGCGCGGGGCTGCAACGGGCACTCAGCGAACAGGGGCTGAGCCTGTCGATCAACCTGGAAACCTTCGGCACCGAGTTGCAGCTGGGGTTGGTCGCCAACGGCCAGGGCCTGGGCCTGGTGCCTGAGCCACTGCTGCAGGCCAGCCGCCATCGCGATGCGCTGGATGTGCTCAATGTCAGCGATTTCAAGCCGCAGGTGGATCTGTGGCTGTTCCATCCGCGTTACCTGGGCAACCTGCAGGAACCGGTGGAGCTGTTTGGTGAAGTGGCGGGGCATCGGCTGCTGGGTTGAGCTGGCCCGGGTTACCCGGCCGATCAATCCATAAATGCAATTTACGCATAAAGATTAAACATATAAATTCTTAAAACAAATAATTAGCATAGAACTAAAAAGACTTTTACAGCCTTCATCCATGCGAATACGGTCTTAGCCAACACACCGTCATCCAGGGATGAACCCGATGAGTCACCCGTCCGACAGCGCCCTCGCCGAGCTGACGCAGGCCCTCGCGGCCAATGCCGAGCGCTACGACCGCAATGCCCAGTTCCCCCAGGACAACTTCGACCTGCTGCAACGCCACGGCCTGCTCGCCCTCACCGTGCCCCAGGCCCTCGGTGGTGGCGGCGCGGACCTTGCCTGCGCCCGCCGGGTGATTGGCGCGGTCGCCAAGGGCGACCCGGCCAGCGCGCTGATTCTGGTGATGCAATACCTGCAGCACTTTCGCCTGCAGGACGAGACACGCTGGCCCGAACACCTGCGCCAGCGCGTGGCCCGCGATGCCGTGCAGCACGGCGCGCTGATCAACGCCCTGCGCGTCGAGCCCGAACTCGGCACACCGGCCCGCGGCGGCCTGCCCGCCACCGTGGCGCGGCGCACCGCCGAGGGCTGGCGACTGAGTGGTCGCAAGATCTACTCCACCGGCAGCCATGGCCTGACCTGGTACCTGGTCTGGGGCCGCAGCGATGACAGCGACCCACTGATCGGCGGCTTCCTGGTGCATCGCGGCACCCCCGGCATCACCATCGTCGACGACTGGGACCACCTGGGCATGCGCGCCACCTGCAGCCATGAAGTACGTTTTGATGACGTGCTGATCCCGCTGGACCACGCGGTAAGCGTCAGCCCTGCCAGCGCGCCCAAGGCCGAGCTGGATGGCGACAGCCTGCTGTGGATGGGCGTGTTGCTGCCGGCGGTGTACGACGGGGTGGCCCGCGCCGCGCGCGACTGGCTGGTGGGCTTTGTGAACCAGCGAGCCCCTTCCAACCTCGGTGCGCCGCTGGCCAGCCTGCCAAGGTTCCAGGAAGTGATCGGGCGTATCGACACCCTGCTGTTCGCCAATCAGAGCCTGCTCGAGTCAGCCGCCAGCGGGCAGGTCGGCGCGCGGCATGCCGGCCAGCTCAAGCACCTGGTCAGCGCCAACGCCATCCAGGCCGTGGAGTTGGCCATCGAGGCCGCCGGCAACCCCGGGCTATCGCGCCGCAACCCGCTGGAGCGGCACTACCGCGATGTGCTGTGCAGTCGCATCCACACCCCGCAGGACGACGTTGTGTTCGCCCAGGTCGGGCGCGCCGCGCTGACGGAGGCACGGGCATGAGCCATTCGATCATCGCCAGCCAACTCGACGCCCAGGCCAATCAGATCTTGCGCGAGCAACTGGCCGACCACGAGATCATCGATATCGCCGCCGACCAGTTGGCCCTCGATGCGCCCGCTGATGTGTTCATCCTGCGACCGATCAACGTGCGCGGCCAGCGCATCGACAGCCCGCCACCCGGTTGGCCCTGGGGCCTGAAGTGGGTGCAACTGGTGTCGTCGGGCATCGACTTCTACCCCGACTGGGTGTTTCAGGGTGCGCCGGTCACCACCGGCAAGGGCGCCAACGCCGAACAGGTGGCCGAGTTCGCCCTCGCCCTGCTGTTCGCCGCCGCCAAGCGCTTGCCTGGACTGTGGGTCAAGGATACCGACTGGCAACTGACCCCATTGGCACCGCTGCACGGTCGTACCCTGGGCATTCTCGGTTTCGGCAGTATCGGCCAGAGCCTGGCGCGCAAGGCTACGGCGCTGGGCATGCGGGTACTGGCCATGAGCCGCCCCGGCCAAGCCATCGCCGAGGTGCCGGGGGTGGTACGCGCCGCCGACCTCCGCCAGCTGTTCGCCGGCAGCGATCACCTGGTGCTGGCCGCCCCGCTCACCCCGGCTACCCGTGGCCTGATCGACCACCAGGTGCTGGCCCACGCCCGCCCCGGCCTGCACCTGGTCAACATCGCCCGTGGCGGCCTGCTCGACCAACAGGCCCTGCTCGATGCCCTGGACAGCGGCCTGATCGGCCGGGCCAGCCTGGATGTCACCGACCCCGAGCCGCTGCCCGCCGGCCACCCGCTGTACCACCATCCGCGGGTGTTCCTGTCGCCGCACACCTCGGCCATTTCCGAGGACGGCTACCCGGCCTTCCTCGAGGCCTTTATCAGCAACTTCCACCGCTACCGCGAGCAGGCGCCCCTGGCCAACCTGGTCGACACCGCGCGCGGCTACTGATTACCGGAGCACCCCATGAGTTCACTGTCTGCCGTCACCGCCAACCCTCATCACGTGCGCGACCGGGTCAGCCCGCAAGAGTGGGAGGTTCGGGTCAAGCTGGCCGCCGCCTACCGGCTGGCCGCCCTGTTCCGCTGGACCGACCACATCTACACGCATTTTTCGGCCCGCGTGCCAGGGCCGGACGAGCATTTCCTGATCAACGCCTTCGGCTTGCTATTCGACGAGATCAGCGCCTCCAACCTGGTCAAGGTCGACGTCGACGGCACGCTCATCGACGACCCGCTGGGGCTGGGCATCAACCAGGCCGGGTACGTGATCCACAGTGCCATTCACCGCGCCCGCCCCGACCTCAAGGCCGTGCTGCATACCCATACCCGCGACGGCGCGGCGGTGTCGGCCCAGCGCGATGGCCTGCTGCCGATCTCCCAGCACGCCCTGGCCTACTACAGCCGGGTGGCGTACCACGACTACGAAGGCGTGGCCCTGGACCTGGACGAACAGCAGCGGCTGGTGGCCAACCTGGGTGAAAGCAACATCCTCATCCTGCGCAACCACGGGCTGCTGACCGGGGGGATCAGCGTGGAGCACGCGTTCCGTGAACTGCATGGGCTGGAGCGTGCCTGCAACATCCAGGTGGCGGCCCAGGCCGGGGGCAACGACCAGCTGCTGCATGCGCCGCAGGCGGCGATTGCCAAAGTGCACGAGCAGTCCAAGCGGTTTGCCGAAGGCAAGGGGGAAGGCATCCAGCGGCATTGGGATGCGTTGATCCGACAGCTGGACCGCGAGGGCCGGGACTACCAGGACTGACTGAAGATCATCCGCAGCCCGTGCCGCCCGCCTGGCCGGTACGCCAAGGCCCCATTCTGATGAAGGACCACCCCATGCCCGCACCGCACCGCCTGTTCGCCATCGCCTCCCTGACCTTGATGCTCGGTGCCTGCTCACCGGCCGACAACAGCACCGCCAGCAAAACCCTGAACATCGCCTTCTGGGGCGACAACACCACCCTGGTCAGTGTCGACCCCTTCCAGGTCTACTGGCTGGAGCACCGTGTGTTGCTGCGTAACGTCGCCGAATCCCTCACCGACCAGGATCCGCAGAGCGGCCGCATCATTCCCTGGCTGGCGAACAGCTGGGAGGTCGGCGCCGATGCCCTGAGCTATACCTTCCACCTGCGCCAGGACGTCACCTTCAGCAACGGCGAGCGCTTCGACGCCCATGCCGTGAAAACCGCCTTCGACAGCAACAAGGCCTTCGCCACCCAGCTGCCGGCCACCTTCGGCGCCACCTACCTCGCCGGCTACGACCACGCCGAAGTACTCGACGACTTCACCGTGCGCCTGGTGCTGAACAAGCCCAACGCAGGCTTCCTGCAGGCCACCTCCACCACCAACCTGGCGATCCTCGCTCCAGCCTCCTACCGGCTGACCGCGCAGGAGCGCTCGCTGGGCAAGATCATCGGCACCGGTCCATTCGTGCTCGAGCACTACACGCCGGAAGTCGGCGCACGCCTGGTCAAGCGCGCGGACTACGCGTGGGCCTCGGCCAATGTGCGCAACCAGGGCCCGGCGCACCTGGATGCCGTGGAGATCAGCTACATCCCCGAGGAGAGCGTGCGCAACGGCCTGTTCCTGCAGGGCAAGGCCGATATCCTGTGGCCACGCAACCCGTTCTCGGAAGTCGACCTCAAACTCTTCCAGTCCAGGGGCGCGACCATCCAGAGCCGCTCGCTGCCGGGCCCGGCCCTGAACCTCTACCCCAACACCCGCAACGACCGTCTGTTGGGCGACCGCCAGGTGCGCTTGGCGCTGCAGAAAGCCATCGACCGCACCAGTTACGCGCGCACCGTGTACAACGCCGAGTTCCCGGTGGTGAGCGGCGTCTACGACGTCACCACGCCGTATTTCAAGCCCCAGGCCAGCAAGCTCGCCTACGACCCCAAGGGCGCCGAACAACTGCTCGACGCCGCCGGCTGGCCCAAGGGCGAGGACGGCTACCGGCACAAGAACGACAAGCGCCTGACCTTGCGCTACATCATCACCCCCGCCGAAACCGCCGGTGACGTGCTGGTGCAGGACCAACTGCGCAAGGTCGGCATCGATCTCAAGCTGAACGTGCTGACCCGTGCCGAATGGGTGACCGGCAACGCGTCGGGCAACTATGACCTGACCTCCACCTACATGACCCGCGCCGACCCGATCGTCCTGCAGACCATTCTCGATCCACGCACGGCCAACAGCGCCACGCTTGCCACCAATACCTACGAGCCCCGGACACAGGCCTTGGCCCAGGCGCTGTTCGACAGTGGCCTCAGCGCCACCGCCGGTTCGCAGCGGGCCCAGGCCTATGGCCAGTTGCAGGACCTGCTGGTCGACGAAGCCAGCGCCTTCCCGTTGTACGAGCGTGTCTGGCAGGCCGCCACCGCGCCACGAGTCAAGGACTTCCGCTGGACCGCCGAAGGTTTCGCCCTGCTCAGCGATATCCAGGTCGAGCAGCCATGAAGCACTACCTGATCGGCCGCATCGGCCAGGCGCTGCTGGTGCTCTGGGGCGCGTACACCATCACCTACTTCATCCTCTATCTGCTGCCGGGCGATACCCTGGCGATCATGCTCAGCGCCTCAGGCATGGAGGCCGACGGCCTGTCGCCCGAGGACCTGGCCAAGGCCCGCGCCTATTACGGACTGGACAAGGGCCTGTTCGAGCAATACGGCGACCTGCTCTGGCGTGCCCTGCACGGCGACCTCGGCCAGTCGCTGTCGCTGGGCCGGCCGGTCACCGCGCTGCTGGCCGAGCGCCTGCCACAGACCCTGGCCCTGGCCGGCAGCGCCATCGTCCTGTCGCTGCTGGCCGGGGTCGGCCTGGCCTACCTGACCGCCTACCTGCAATGGCCTGCGCTGAAGACCGCGCTGGCGCGCCTGCCGTCGCTGGGCTTTTCGGTGCCGGTGTTCTGGATGGGCCTGCTGCTGATCCAGGTGTTCGCCTTCGCCCTGGGCTGGTTCCCGGCCACCGGCAGCCAGGGCCTGGCCAGCCTGGTGCTGCCAGCCGTCACCCTGGCGATCCCCAGCGCCGCGGTCTACGCCCAGGTGCTGCAACGCGGCTTTCAAGGCGTGTGGCGCGAGCCGTACATCGTCACCGCCTTCGCCAAAGGCCTGAGCCGGGGTCAGGTGCAGGCGCGCCATGGCTTGCGCAACGCGGCGTTGCCGCTGCTGACCCTGGTCGGCCTGCAGGTGGGCAACACGGTGTCCGGCGCGGTGCTGGTGGAGACCATCTTCTCGCGCAACGGTGTCGGCCGCCTGGCCCAGGAAGCCGTGCTGCGCCAGGACATCCCGGTGGTGCTGGCGATCGTCACGGTGTCGGCCACTGCCTTCGTGGTGGTGAACCTGATCGTCGACCTGCTCTATCCCTTGCTGGACCCACGCATCACCCATGCCGCCAAGGTGAGCTGACATGACAATCGACATTTCCCGCGCCAGCCGGCTGACCGGCGACGAGGCCCTCCCCGCCACCTGGAAACGCCGCACACGCCTGGCGCGCGCGCACCTGGCCTTGACCCCCTTGCTGCGCCGGCCCGGTTTCAGCCTGGCCCTGGCGATCGTGCTGTTCGCCCTGCTCTGCGCGCTGACGCCTCAGCTATTGACCCATTTCGACCCCTACACCACCGCCCCCGCCGACAAGCTCAGCGCGCCCAGCCTGACGCACTGGTTCGGCACCGACGAACTGGGCCGCGACCTGTATACCCGGGTGGTGTACGGCGCGCGCCTGTCGGTGCTGGCGGCACTGCTGGCGGTGACCCTGGCGCTGCTCGGCGGCCTGGGCCTGGGCGTGCTGGCGGGCTTCGCCGGCGGGCGCGTCGACGCGGTGCTGATGCGCCTGACCGACGTGTTGCTGGCACTGCCCGGCCTGTTGCTGGCCCTGGCCATCGTCACCGCCATCGGCTTTGGCACCGTGCCCGTGGCCATCGCCGTGGGGGTCGGCATCATCCCGGGCTTCGCTCGCACCACCCGCGCCGAAGTGCTGCGGGTAAAGAGCTTGCCTTACGTCGAGGCCGCCCGCCTGGGCGGCGCCAGCTGGGCGCGCACGCTGCTGAGGCATGTGCTGCCCAACGCCTGGGGGCCGGTGGCGGTGCTCGCCACCTTGGATTTCGGCGCAGCCATCCTGGCCACCGCCGGGCTGAGTTTTCTCGGATTCGGCGCGGCGCCGCCCGCGGCGGAATGGGGCACGCTGATCGCCAACGGCCGCCATTTCCTCGTCACCGCCCCCTGGGTATCCCTGCTGCCGGGGCTGTTCGTGGTCGCCGTGGTGTTCAGCCTCAATCACCTGGCGCGCAGCGCCGAGGAGCATGCCCGATGAGCCCGTCGCCCCTGATCGAGGTCCGCGACCTCAGTGTCAGCTATGCCATCGCTGGTGAACGCCCCCAGGCGCTGCGCAGCTTGTCGTTGCAGCTGAATCAGGGCGAGACCCTGGCCATCGTCGGCGAGTCGGGCTCAGGCAAGTCGACCCTGGCCAATGCCCTGCTCGGCCTGCTGCCGGACAATGCCCGGATCGACCAGGGCCAACTGTGGGTCGCCGGCATCGATGTCGCCCAGGCCAGCGAGCGCACCCGCCGCCAATTGCGCGGGCGCACCATCGGCCTGGTGCCGCAGGACCCGATGGTCAGCCTCAACCCCACCCTGCGCATTGGCCGGCAGATCGCCGAGGCCCTGCTGCTGGCCCGTGGTCGACGCTACCCGGAACTGGACGCCGACGTACTGCGGCTGCTGGCCCAGGTCGGCCTGGACGACCCGGCGCTGCGCGCCCGGCAATACCCCCACGAGCTGTCCGGCGGCATGCGCCAGCGGGTGCTGATCGCCATCGCCCTGGCCGGCGAGCCGCGGCTGATCATTGCCGACGAACCCACCAGCGCCCTGGACGTGACAGTGCAACGGCGCATTCTCGACCACCTGCAGCAGCTGGTGGCCGAGCGTGGCATCGCCTTGCTGATCATCACCCATGACCTGGGCATGGCTTGCGACCGCGCCGACCGCCTGCTGGTGATGAAACAGGGTGAACAGGTGGAGCACGCCTCGCCCAGGCAGATCCTCTGGGGCGCGGCGCAACCCTACACGCGCGACTTGCTCAACGCCGCCCCCGCCTTCGTGCCACGGCGCAGGTCAGGCGTACCAGACCACCAGGCGCCGCTGCTGCGCCTGAGCAACGTCGGCAAACGCTTTGCGCTGCCCGGCCCGGGCGAGTCGTTCACCGCGCTGCACGACCTGAGCCTCGAGCTGCATGCCGGCCAGACCCTGGCCATCGTCGGCGAGTCAGGCTCGGGCAAGAGCACCGCGCTGCGTATCGCCCTGGGCTTGGAGAAGCCCAGCCAGGGGCGCGTGGAATTCGCCGGCGTGGATGTCAGCGCCTGCAGCTGGCGGCAGTTCCGCCCCCTGCGTCGACGCATCCAGTTGGTGCAGCAGAACCCGTTCGCCGCCCTCGACCCACGCTTGAGCGTATTCGACAGCATCGTCGAGCCGCTGGTGTCGTTCGGCCTGCTCAAGGGCGCGGCGCTGGAGCGCAAGGCCCGCGAGCTGATCAGCCGGGTGCGCTTGCCGGTGCACGTGCTCGACCGCCTGCCCAGGGAGCTTTCGGGCGGCCAGCGGCAACGGGTGGCGATTGCCCGGGCCCTGGCTCTGGAGCCTGATGTGCTGCTGCTCGACGAGCCGGTCAGCGCGCTGGATGTGTCGGTTCAGGCGCAGATTCTCAGCCTGCTGAACGACCTGCAGCGCGATCTGGGGATGGCTTATGTGCTCGTCTCCCATGACCTGGCGGTAGTAGCCAGCATGGCCGACCAGGTGCTGGTGCTGCGGCGTGGGCAAGTGGTCGAGCAAGGGCCTGCGGCGCAGGTCTTCGGCCAGCCCGCCAGTGCCTACACGCGGGAGCTGATTGCGGCGATACCCGGGCATTCGCGCAGCGTGCTGCCCGTCGCGGTTTAACGGCGGTGTCGCGTGGAGCCACCACGCGGTGCTGATCGACATTCATGCATGGCAAGCAAGAGGAAATGATCATGAGCAAGCGACAGATACATCTGGGTGCAATGATCCACGGCGTCGGCCACGGCTGGGGCGAATGGCGTCATCCCGAGGCACTGGCCGATGCCAGCGTCAACTTCGGGTTCTACCAGCAGCAGGCGCGGTTGGCCGAAGCCGCCAAGTTCGATTTCGCCTTCATCGCCGACAGCCTGCACATCCACGCCCGTTCCAGCCCCCACTACCTGAACCGCTTCGAACCGCTGACCCTGCTCTCGGCGCTGGCGGCGGTCACCACCCACATCGGCCTGGTGGCCACGGTCACGGTCAGCTACACCGAGCCCTTCCAGGTCGCCCGCCAATTCGCCTCGCTGGATCTGATCAGCGGCGGACGCGCCGGCTGGAACGTGGTCACCTCGTGGCTGTCGGGTACCGCCGACAACTTCGGCAAGGCCGAGCACCCGCCCCACGCCGTGCGCTACCGCATCGCCCGCGAACATGTCGAGGTGGTCCAGGGGCTGTGGGACTCGTGGGAAGATGACGCCTTTACCCGCGACAAGCAGACCGGCAAGTTCTTCGACCCGGACAAGCTGCACACCCTTGGCCATCAGGGTGAGTTCTTCAAGGTCAAAGGCCCGCTGAACATCCAGCGCTCGCCCCAGGGGCAGCCACTGATCTTCCAGGCCGGCGTGTCGGAGGACGGGCGCGCTTTCGCCGCCCAGAACGCCGATGCGATCTTTGTCAGCCCCGAGTCGTTCAGCGATGCCCGCGCCTACTACCAGGACCTGAAACAACGCGCCGCGCGCCATGGCCGCGACCCGGACCAGCTGTTCATCCTGCCGGGCATCCGCCCCATCGTCGGCCGCGACGAAGCGGAAGTCGAGCGCCGCTACCAGCAGGCCGTCGACCTGGTGAGCATCGAGGATGCCCTGGTCGCCCTCGGACGCCCATTCAACGACTACGACTTCAGCCAGCACGCGCTCGATGAACCCTTCCCCGACCTGGGCACGCTGGGCGACAACAGCCACAAAGGCACCGCCGACCAGCTCAAGCAACTGGCCCGCGACGAGGCCCTGACCCTGCGCCAGCTGGCCTTGCGCTTCTCCCGCCCGAGGCGGGACTTCACCGGGACCCCCGAGCAGGTCGCCAATGCCCTGCAGGACTGGTTCGAGGATGGCGCCGCCGATGGTTTCATCATCAACTCGCTGCTGCCCGATGGCCTGCAGTACTTCACCGAGCTGGTGGTGCCGCTGCTGCAAGCCCGAGGCCTGGTACGCCACGAGTATCCCGGCCGCACCCTGCGCGAGAGCTTCGGCCTGAATGTACCGGCCAACCGCAATACCCTGCGCCGCAACCAGACAGCGGTCGCCTGAGGCCGCCCAACAGGACGAAAAGGAGTTCCATCGCATGAGCCTCGAATTCATCGGCCTCATCGGCCCTCAGGAAGCGAGTGAGTCACAGGCCCCACGCGGCCCGCTGGTCGACCTGAAGTTCATCAAGGCCTTCGCCCAGGCCCAGGAATACGGCGGGTTCGACAAGGCGCTGCTGGCGGTCGACACCAGCGCCCCGGACTCGATGATCCTCGCAAGCTACGTGGCCGCGCTGACCGAACGCATTGGCCTGCTGGTGGCGCACCGTCCCGGCTTCCAGGCACCGACCTTCGCCGCCCGCCAGTTCGCCACCCTCGACCAGCTCAGCCGCGGCCGCGCCGCGATCAACGTGATCACCGGCGGCGACAGCGGCGACCTGCAGCGCGACGGCGACTTCCTCGACAAGGATGCCCGCTACGCCCGCACCGACGAGTACCTGGAGGTACTGCGCAGTACCTGGACGCGGCAGCAGCCCTTCGACCACCAGGGCACGCACTACCGGGTGGAGGACAACCTGACCCTGGTCAAGCCGGTGGGCACCCTGCCGGTGTACTTCTCCGGGGCCTCGGAGGCGGCGGTGGAGGTCGCGGCCAAGCACGCCGACGTCTACATGATGTGGGGCGAGCCGCTGGAGCAGGTACGCGAGCGCATCGCCCAGGTGCGCAAGGCCGCCGCCCGTCATGGGCGGGACAAGCACATCCGCTTCAGCCTGTCGCTGCGACCGATCCTGGGCGCCACCGAGGACGAGGCCTGGGCCCGCGCCGAGCGGATCCTGGCCGAGGCCAGGGCGCATATCGGCATCCGTCAAGGCAAGCGCCGGGACAAGAACTTCGGACGCAGCAACACAGGCTCCGAGCGGCTGGTGGCGCTGGCCAGCCAGCGCAAGGTGCATGACACCCGGCTCTGGACCGAAATCGCCGCGCTGGGCGGCGGCGCCGGCAACTCGACCTCGCTGGTGGGCACGCCTGAACAGGTGGCCGAGGCCGTGCTGGCCTATTACGAGCTGGGCGTGAGCACCTTCCTGTTCCGCGGTTTCGAGCAGTTGCGCGATGCCGTGGAGTACGGCCAAGACTTGATTCCAAGGATTCGCGCCCTGGTCGCACAGCTGGAGTCAGACCGCGGCACCCGCAGCGCCTGAGCTGCACCGCCCCTTGCGCACGCGCCGACACGCCACCTCGCTCATGTGAGGTGGCGTGTCGGCGCGTGCGGCTTTCCATGGGAAGTCACCGGCTCGGTTAATATCAGTATTTTGCATTTAATCTTAAAAGTTAAATTACATTAAAACATAATTAACATAGAACCAAAAAGCCTTTCACAACGCTGAAGAAGACCATTAAGTTCTTTAAACCGACCCCCGACATGGCGGAGGCAAATGGATATGTGCCAGCCGCCGTCGGTCCCTTCTTGCGTCCGCCTGCCCGTTGCGCCTGTCCGAAACCCAACTCCTCGGAGACCGCAACATGGGATTGTCCCGTAGAGACCTGATTACCCGCCTGGCTGCCGTGGGTGGCTATAGCGCGGCGCTCGGCGCGCTGGGGCACAATGCCCTGGCCGCCACTTTCGAACCTCTGCAACTGGCCGCCAACAGTGGCAATGGCAAGCGCGTGGTCATTGTTGGCGCGGGGATTTCCGGCCTGGTGTCGGCTTACGAACTGCGCAAGGCCGGCTTCTCGGTCACGGTGCTCGAAGCCCGCGACCGCGTCGGCGGCCGCGTCTGGACCCTGCGCCAGGGCGACCACGTCGAGCACAACGATGGACAGTCACAAACCGTCGAGTTCGACCCGGGGCACTTTTTCAATGCCGGCGCCGCGCGCCTGCCCAGCCACCACCTGACCATCCTCGGCTACTGCCGCGAGCTGGGCGTCGAACTGCAGGTGCTGGTCAACAGCAGCCGCAATGCCCTGGCCCAGCCCGACCTGGCACGCCCGCCGCTGCTGTTGCGCCAAGCGGTCAACGACACCCGCGGGCACTTGAGCGAACTGCTCGCGCGCAGCATCGGCCGCAACAGCCTCGATGCCGACCTCAGCAGCGGCCAACGTAAAGCGTTACTGGACTTCCTCAAGGTCTATGGCGACCTCGACAGCCAGCAGCAGTACCGCGGTTCGGTGCGCGCCGGCTACACCCGCTTCGCCGGGGCCGGCGACCAGACCCCGATCCAGCGCCAGCCGGTCCCCCTCGACCAGTTGCTGGACAGCAACCTGCTGCTACCACTGGTATTCGACGAAATCCCCGAGTTTTCCTCGACCATGTTCCAACCGGTCGGCGGCATGGACCAGATCCCCAAGGCGTTCTACCGCCAGCTCAAGGACAGCGTGCGCCTGGGCGCCGAGGTACTGGGCGTGGAAACCGGCGACAACGCCAGCAAGGTCGTGTGGCGTGACCGCAGGAGCGGGAAGCAGCATGTCGAACACGCGGACTACGCCATCGTCACCCTGCCCCTGCCCCTGCTGGCCAAGCTGCCGAACAATTTCGACGCCGCCTTCAAGCAGGCCATCGGCAGCGCCGAGGGCGACAAGGCCAACAAGGTGGCCTGGCAGTCGCCGCGCTTCTGGGAGACGGACTTCCAGATCTACGGTGGGCTCAGCTACATCAATCACGAAGCACGCACCCTGTGGTACCCCAGCGACCATCTCAACAGTGCCCGGGGCGTGCTGGTGGCGACCTACAACACCGGCGAGGTGGCCGAACAGTTCGCCGCCAAGTCACTACAGGCGCAGATCGCCTCGTCGCGCCAGGCGGTGGAGTCGCTGCATCCGGGCCACAGCCACAAGCTGGGCCAGCCGGTGGTGGTGAACTGGTCGAAGATCCCGTTCAGCGAAGCGCCGTGGATCGTCCACGACGAAGTCGCCCAACCCGGCTACGACATCCTCAACCAGCCCCAGGGCCGCACCTGGTTGGCTAGTGACGCCCTGGCCCATGGCGGGGTCGGGATCTGGCAGAACAGTGCTGCCGAGTCCGCCCGCCGCGTAGTCGGCCTGATCGCCCGCCATGCCAGCCAGACCACCCGCGGCGCCGCCGCCTGATTGCCAAGGAAGCCACCCCATGCCTCGCCTTCTTCTGCTTGCCGCATCCCTCATGTCGCTGACCCTCAACGCCCATGCCGACGACATCAAGCGGGTCGCCCCGCCCGGCTCGAACTTCCCCATTTCGCAACTGGTCACGGTACCGGCCGGCAGCCAACTCACCTTCGTCAGCGGCACCCTGCCGGATGTGGCCGACGCCAAGGCGCCCAAAGGCAGCATCGCGGCATTCGGCAACACCGAGACCCAGACCCGCTCGGTGCTCGAAAAACTGCGCACGACGCTGCGCGGCCAAGGCCTGGACCTGGGCGACATCGTTCAGTTGCGAGTGTTCCTGGTGGGTGATCCGGCCAACGGCGGCGCCCTCGACTTTGCCGGCCTGCAAGCGGCCTACACCCAGTACTTCGCCACGGCCGAGCAACCGCGCACGCCCACGCGTACCGCCGTCCAGGTGGTGGCCCTGCCGCTGCCGGGGGCGCTGGTGGAAATCGATGCGATCGCGGCCAAGGCGCCTTGAGCGCGCCACCGACGCCAGACAAGGAAATGCAAGCATGAAGCAAGCCCTCACATCCGCCCCACTTTTGACCGTGGCTCTCGCCGCCGGGCTGCACAGCTCACTCGGCCTTGCCGACGAAACTGCCGCCCAGGCCCTGGGCACGGTCATCGTCACCGGCAACCGTGGCAGCGAAAAACGCACCGTCACCAGCAGCCCGGTGCCCATCGACGTGATCAGCGCCAAGCAGTTGCAGGAAACCGGCAAGCCCGGCCTGATGGAAGCCCTCAGCGCCAGCGTGCCGTCGCTGACCTTGCCGGAAAAGACCGGCTGGGACGCCAGCGGCATGGCCCGCGCGCCGAACCTGCGCGGCCTCAACGCCGCCCAGGTGCTGGTATTGGTGAACGGCAAGCGTCGCCATACCAGCGCCACCCTGAACATCAGTGGCATCAACGCCGGCGCCGCGCCCAGCGACCTGGACCTGATCCCCATCAGTGCCATCGACCATGTCGAAGTGCTGCGTGACGGCGCGGCGGCCCAATACGGCTCCGACGCCATCGCCGGGGTGATCAACGTGATCCTCAAGGCCGACACCAGCGGCACCGCCGTGACCACCGCCGGGCAAGGCTACGATGGCAAGAAACAGACCGTGCAGCAAAGCCTGAACAAAGGCTTCGAGATCGGCCGCGACGGCATCGTTCAGCTGGCCCTCGACGCCCGCAGCCAGAACGACGACAACAAGGCCAGCGCCAACGGCTACAGCCAGGCCGAGGCGCTGGACCGCGCCGGCAAGGTCACCTACGGCGGCTATGGCACGCCGAAGATCAACCTGCTGACGCTGGGCTACAACGCGGAGCTGCCGGTGGACGACGCACTCACCCTGTATTCGTTCAGCACCTGGTCGTACCGCAAGGCCGAGCAAGGCCAGAACTTTCGCCTGCCGACGATCGTCAACACCATCACCACCGGCCCCAATGGCCGCCCGTCCGGCTATACCCCCACCTGGTACATCGAAGAGCACGACTACCAGGCCGCGTTCGGCGCCAAAGGCCTGGCTGGCGAATGGAACTGGGACCTGTCCAGCACCTACGGGCGCAACGAAGCCGAACAGGGCACCTGGAACAACCAGAACCCGTCGCTGGGCGAGGCCACGCCGAATCATTTCGAGTCCGGCACCTGGGTCAGCTCGCAGTTGACCAGCAACCTCGACCTGCGCCGCAGCTTCGACGTCGGCCTGAGCAAGCCGCTGGACGTTTCCTGGGGCCTGGAACAACGCCGTGATACCTACCAGGTGCAGGACGGCGACTGGGCCAGCTGGGCCGACGGTGGCTACTGCGCGGCGCCCGGCAACTGCGCCTCGTCCGGCGCCCAGGTCACCAACGGCATCTCCCCGGCCGAGGCCAGCAGCGCCAGCCGCAACAGCTACGCAGGCTACCTGGACGTCGGCTTCAACCCGCTGCCGCAGTGGTACTGGGGCGCCGCGCTGCGCTACGAGCACTACGATCGCGGCATCGGCGCCACCCGCAGCGGCAAGCTGACCACCCGCTACGAGCTGACCCCGGCGCTGGCCGTGCGGGCCACGGTGAGCAACGGCTTTCGCGCCCCGTCACTGGCCAATAGCCTGTTCAGCGCCCGCTCGACCACCTTCGGCGTGGTCGACGGCGTGTACCAGTCGATCAACTACGGCGTGCTGCCGGTGGACTCGCCCGCCGCCCAGGCATTGGGCGCCGAGCCGCTCAAGCCGGAAAAGTCCACCAACTACAGCCTGGGCCTGACCTGGCAGCCCAGCGAACGCCTGGCCTTCACCGCCGACGCCTACCTGATCAACGTGCGCGACCGCATCACGCTCACCGGCACCCTGCTGGGACCGGAGGTCACCCAGACGCTGCTGAACAACGGCATCGACTCGACCTCGGGCGGCCAGTACTTCACCAACGGCGCCGACACCCGCACCAAGGGCCTGGACCTGGTGAGCAGCTACGACCAGGACCTGGGCAGCGCGGGGACCGTGAAATGGACCGCGGCCTTCAACTGGAACGACACCGAGATCCTCGACTACAAGCAAAACGTGAACATCCTCGGCACCTCATACGCGCTGATGGGCCGTCAGGCGCGCAACCTGCTGACCGACGTGCAGCCGCACACCAAGTTGATCCTTGGCGCCAATTGGCGCCTGGACCGCTACCGGGTCAACCTGGGGCTGACCCGCTACGGCTCCTGGCGCGAAGTGAACGACGACAATGACCGCTCGCTGGACCGCGAGTACAAGGCACGCTGGATCACCGACCTGGATGTGGGCTACCAGCTGACCCGGGACCTGGAGCTGGCGATCGGCGCGCGCAACCTGTTCGACGTGTATCCCGAGCGCCAGGCGCCGAGCAACAAGACCATGGTCAGGGGGTATGGGGTGTATTCGCCGTATGGCTTCACCGGAGGGTATTACTTCGGGCGGCTGACCTATAGCTTCTGAGCATCAGCCCTTTCGAGATGTTCGCCATTAGCGTTAAGGCGCTCGGTCTCACAAGCGCTGCAACTCCGACGTCAAACACGCCGCAGCCATCAACTCCCGGGTATAGGCATGTTGCGCAGCGGCAAACAGCTGTGCGCTGTCCCCGCGCTCGACCACCACGCCCTCCTTGACCACGATCAGCTCGTGGGCCAGCGCCCGCACCACGGCCAGGTCATGGCTGATGAACAGGTAGGTGAATCCCTGCTCGACCTGCAGCCGCCGCAGCAGCTCCACCACCTGTTTCTGCACGGTGCGGTCCAGCGCCGAGGTCGGCTCGTCGAACAGGATCAGCTCCGGTTCGAGCACCAGGGCCCTGGCGATGGCGATACGCTGGCGCTGGCCGCCGGAGAATTCGTGCGGGTAGCGGTGACGCATGGCCGGGTCCAGCCCCACCTGCTCCAGCCCCTGGATCACCCGCGCCTCGCGTTGCGCCGCGTTCAAGTCCGTGTGTACCTCGAGCCCCTCGGCGATGATCTGCGCCACGCTCATGCGCGGGCTGAGGCTGCCGAATGGGTCCTGGAACACCACCTGCAGTCTCTTGCGCCAGGGCCGCAACTGGCGTCCCATCAGGCTATCCAGCGCGGCTCCCTGAAAGCGAATGCCACCCTCTGAGTCGATCAGGCGCAGGATCGCCTGGCCTAGGGTCGACTTGCCCGAGCCGGACTCTCCGACGATGCCCAAGGTCTGCCCGCGCCGCACCCGCAGGTCGATGCCATCCACCGCCTTGATCAGCTGGCGCGCCCCGCGCAGCCAGCCGCCCTGGGCGAAGTGCACGCGCAAATCCTCGACCTCCAGCAGCGGCTCCCCCGCCGCCACCACCGGCGCATGCACTTCGGGTTCGGCGTCGAGCAGCTGGCGACTGTAGGGGTGGCGCGGGGCGCTGAACAGCGTCGCGCAGTCGGCCTGTTCGACGATTTCCCCCGCCCGCATCACAGCCACCCGCTGGGCGATGCTGCGCACCACGTTAAGATCATGGCTGATCAGCAGCAGGGCCATGCCCAGCTGTCGTTGCAGGCGCCGCAACAGTTGCAGGATGCGCTGCTGCACGGTGACGTCCAGCGCCGTGGTCGGCTCGTCGGCGATCAGCAGTTGCGGCTCGCAGGCCAAGGCCATGGCGATCATCACCCGCTGGCGCTGGCCGCCGGACAGTTCATGGGGATAGGCGCTCAAGCGCTCCGCAGGGCGACTGATCCCCACGAGCTCGAGCAGCTCGACGATCCGCGCACGCGCCGCACGACCCTTGAGCCCCTTGTGCAGCAGCAGCGTCTCGCCCAGCTGGCGCTCGACACTGTGCAGCGGGTTGAGCGAGGTCATCGGCTCCTGGAAGATCATCGCGATGCGGTCGCCACGCAACTGGCGCAGGCGCGCGGGTGTGGCCCCGAGCAACTCCTCGCCCTGGTAGCGGATACTGCCCTGGGTATTGACAGCGCCCTTGGGCAGCAGTTGCAGGATCGAATGGGCCGTCACCGACTTGCCCGAACCCGACTCGCCGACCAGCGCCAGGCACTCGCCGGCGCGGATGTCCAGGTCGATGCCGCGCACCACCGGCTGCCCGGCGAAGGCCACGCGCAGATCACGGATCTCGATAAGGTTGTCAGCCATGTCAGGCCCTCGGGTCGAAGGCGTCGCGGCAGGCTTCGCCGACGAACACCAGCAGGGAAAGGATCAGCGCCAGCGCGCAGAAGGCGGTCAGCCCCAGCCACGGCGCCTGCAGGTTGTTCTTGCCCTGGCCAATCAGCTCGCCCAGCGACGCGCTGCCAGCGGGCATGCCGAAACCGAGGAAATCCAGGGCGGTCAGGGTCGAGATGGCGCCGGTGAGCATGAACGGCAGGTAGCTCAGGGTGGCGTTGAGGGCATTGGGCAGGATATGCCGCAGCATCACCTGGCGATCGCCCACCCCCAGTGCCCGCGCCGCCTTCACGTACTCCAGGCTGCGCCCCCGGAGAAACTCGGCGCGCACCACATCGACCAGGGTCAGCCAGGAGAACAGCGCCATGATCCCCAGCAACCACCAGAAGCCCGGCTCGACGAAGCCGGACAGGATGATCAGCAGGTACAGCACCGGCAGGCCCGACCAGACCTCCTGCAGACGCTGGCCGATCAGGTCGACCCAGCCGCCGTGGTAGCCCTGTAGGGCACCGGCGGCGATGCCGAGCAGCGCGCTCGCCGCTGTCAGGGCCAGGGCGAACAGCAGCGACACCCGGGCGCCGTAGATCACCCGCGCCAGCACGTCGCGCGCCTGATCGTCGGTGCCCAGCCAGTTCTGCGCCGAGGGCGGGCTTGGCGCTGGCACCGTGAGGTCGTAGTTGAGCGTGTCGAAGCCAAACGGGATCGGCGCGAACAGCATCCAGCCGCCCTGCCCCTCGATCAGGGTGCGCACGAAGGCGCTGCGGTAGTCCGGCTGGAACGGCAGCGGGCCGCCGAAGTCCTGCTCGGTGTAACGCTCGAACGCCGGGAAGTACCAGTGGCCCTGGTGCGAGACCAGCAGCGGCTTGTCGTTGGCGATCAGTTCGCCGCCCAGGCTCAGGCCGAACAGCAGCACGAACACCCACAGCGACCACCAGCCGCGCCGGTGGTCCTTGAAGCGTTGCCAGCGACGCCGGGCAATCGGGGTGAAGACCTGCATCACACACTCCTCGCGGCAAAGTCGATACGCGGGTCGAGCCACTGGTAGCACAGGTCGCCCAGCAGCTTTATCAGCAACCCGCCCAGGGTGAAGATGAACAGCGTGCCGAACACCACCGGGTAGTCCCGCGATACCGCCGCCTCGTAGCTCAGCCGCCCCAGGCCGTCGAGGGAGAAGATCACCTCGATCAGCAACGAGCCGCCGAACAGCACCCCGACCAACGCCTGGGGCAGGCCGGCGACGATCACCAGCAACGCGTTGCGCAGCACATGGCCGTAGAGCACCTGGCCTTCACTCAGGCCCTTGGCCCGGGCGGTGACCACGTACTGACGGCTGATCTCGTTGAGCACGCTGTTCTTGGTCAGCAGCGTCAGGGTGGCGAAACCGCCGACCACCAGGGCGCTGACCGGCATCACCAGGTGCCAGAGGTAGTCCAGCAGCTTGCCGGGCACGGACAGCTCGGCGAAGTCGTCCGACACCAGCCCGCGCACCGGAAACCAGGCCAGCAGGCTGCCGCCGCCGAACACCACGATCAGCAGCAGGGCGAACAGGAAGGCCGGCATGGCATGGCCGAGAATGATCGCCGTGCTGCTCCAGACATCGAAGCGGCTGCCGTGGGCCACCGCCTTGCGGATGCCCAGCGGGATCGACACCAGATAGGTGACGAGCATCGCCCACAGGCCCAGCGACAGGGTCACAGGCAGCTTGTCGAGGATCAGCTCGGTGACCTTGGCGCCGCGGAAGAAGCTGCTGCCGAAATCCAGCCGGGCGTAGCTGGCAAGCATCAGCCCAAGACGCTCCAGCGGCGGTTTGTCGAAGCCGTACTGGCGCTCGATGTCGGCCAGCAGCTTGGGGTCCAGGCCACGGCTGGTACGGGACTCGCCGCCCACATGCTCGACCCGCGCGGCACCGGCGCCGGCCGTGGCGCCGATGCCCTGCAGGCGGGCCACGGCCTGCTCCACCGGGCCACCGGGCGCGGCCTGGACGATGGCGAAGTTGACCAGCAGGATGCACAACAGGGTCGGCACGATCAGCAGCAGGCGCCGCAGGGTGTAGGCAAGCATATCAATGCACCTCGGCGATGGGTTGCGTAACGGGGCGAGCCTGGGCGGTGGGGCTGGTTTCCCACCAGGTGTCGATGCCGGGATCGTTGCGCGGGGCGATCGCCGGCCGGCCAAAGCGGTTCCACCACACGCTCGAGGAACCTGGCGGGTAATAGTTGGGGATCCAGTAGTAACCCCACTGCAGCACCCGGTCCAGGGCACGAGCATGGCTGAGCATGTC
Organism: Pseudomonas carassii; assembly: GCF_036324045.1. Taxonomy (NCBI): domain Bacteria; kingdom Pseudomonadati; phylum Pseudomonadota; class Gammaproteobacteria; order Pseudomonadales; family Pseudomonadaceae; genus Pseudomonas; species Pseudomonas carassii. The sequence goes on from NZ_JAZDCT010000003.1 coordinate 95,112, forward strand.
GGTACGGTTGTCGGCGTGCACCAGACCGTCGATCAGCGCGTCGACCACCGGGTTGCGCAGGGCCATGAAGTTGTTCGAGCCCGGGTCGCTGGCGCTGGCCGAGCCGTACTGGTTGTAGAGTTCGGCGCCCGGCGCGGGCGAGACAGCGAAGCCGGTGACGATCATGTCGTAGTCGCGCTCGCGCACGCGGTTGGCGTACTGGGCGGTGTCGACCTGGCGGATCTCGAAGCCGATGCCGATCTGCGCCAGGTTGCGCTTGAACGGCAGCAGCAGGCGCTCGAAGCCCTTCTGGCCATTGAGGAAGGTAAAGCTCAGCGGCTCGCCGGCGGCATTCACCAGCCGGTCGCCCCGTGGCTTCCAGCCGGCCGCCTCCAGCAGCGCCAGGGCCTGCAACTGCTGTGGTCGGACATTGCCGCTGCCGTCGGTTGTCGGCGCCTCGAAGGCCTGGGTGAAGACCTCCTCGGGCAATTGCTGGCGGAACGGTTCGAGCAAGGCCCGCTGGCGGGCGTCCGGCAGGCCGCTGGCGGCCAGTTCGCTGCGCGAGAAGAAGCTGCGCTGGCGCAGGTACATGCCGTGCATCATCTGCCGGTTGCTCCACTCGAAGTCCCACAGCAGGCTGATCGCCTGACGCACCCGGCGGTCGGCGAACAACGGTCGCTGCAGGTTGAACACGAAGCCCTGGCTGGACTGCACCGCCTGCGGCGCCAGCTGTTCGCGCTGCAGACGGCCGTCCTGCAGCGCCGGCCCCTGGTAGCCGACGTTGTACTGGGTGGCCGAGAACTCGCGGTTGAAGTCGAAGCCGCCGGCACGCAGGATCTGCCGGGCCACGTCGGTGTCGGCGAAGAACTCAAGCTTGAGGGTGTCGAAATTGAACTGCCCGCGGGTCACCGGCAGGTCCTTGGCCCACCAGTCGGCCTGGCGGCTGAAGGTCACGCTGCGCCCGGGGTCCACTGCGCTGATGCGGTACGGGCCGCTGCCCAGCGGCGCCTCGAAGCCACCACCGTTGGCGAAGTCGCGGCCGTGCCACCAGTGCTCGGGCAGCACCGGCAAGCTGGCGATGTCCAGCGGCAGGCTGCGGTTGTCGACGTTCTTGAAGGTGAAGCGCACCTGGCGCGGCGACTCGACGATCACCTGCTCGACATCGGCGAACTGCAACCGGTAGCCGAGGCTGCCCTCGCGCATCAGCAGCTCGAAAGTGAAGCGCACGTCCTCGGCGCTGATCGGCCGGCCATCGGCGAAGCGTGCCCTGGGGTCGAGGTAGAAGCGCAGCCAGCGCCGGTCCGGGGCCAGCTCCATGCGCTGCGCCACCAGCCCGTAGACCGTGTAGGGCTCGTCCAGGGAGCGGTAAGCCAGCGGGCTGTACAACCAGCCCTGGATCTGGCTCACGCCGATACCCTTGTCGATATAGGGAATCAGATGGTCGAACTGGCCATTCTCCATGGACGCGCGGCTGAAGCGCCCGCCCTTGGGCGCGTTCGGCTCGACGTAGTCGAAATGCCGGAAATCGGCGGCATACCTTGGCGCCTCGCCATACACCGTCAGGGCATGGCTGGCCGCCGCCTGGGCCAGGCCCGCGCCGCCCAGGCACAGGCCCAGGCACACCACGCGCGCCAGGCGCGCTGCTTGGGAGTTCATCGCCCGATCCTCAGAAGTGATAGGCCACGCGGGTGAACAGCACGCGTCCGAACGGGTCGGAGTAGCGCGGGTCGTAGCCGCTCTGGAAGGTGTAGGTCTGGTTGCTGAACGGCGGCTCGCGGTCGAACAGGTTCTGCACGCCGCCGGTAAGGGTCAGGGTGCCGCGCCAGTCGTAGGTGGCGGCCAGGTCCCAGACGTTCCACGAGCCCACCTGGCCATGGCTGTCGCGTTTGTCGTCGTTGTAGCCGCTGGTGAAGCGATTGGTCAGGCTGGCGCTGAGCGGCCCCCGGCTCCAGCTGCCGGTCAGGCTGTGGCGCCAGCGCGCCACGGCGCCGGCCGAGGCGAAGTCGCCGCCGCGGAAGTCGCCGACCTTGTCGATGTACTCGCCATCGCGTTGCTGCTGGTAGTCGTAGCGGGTGACATAGGTGCCTTGCAGCGTCAGGCCGAAATTGCCCAGGGACGATTCGGGGAAACGGTAGTCGAGGCTGACGTCGACGCCACTGGTCTTGACCTTGCCCAGGTTGGCCAGGCCCGTGACGATGTGGTCGATCGAGCCATCGGCCTTGCGCACCACGCGCTCGGGGTACAGGTCGGGGTTTTCGAACACGGCCGACTCGGGGAAATCGGCGATCTGGTTGGTGATCTTGATCCACCAGAAATCCAGCCCGGCGGACAGCGCGCTGATCGGCTGGTAGACGAAGCCGAGGGTGACGTTGCGTGCGGTCTCGGGCTTGAGGTCGGGGTTGCCGCCATTGCGGCTGAGGAACTGCTGGGCGCAGTCGCGGTTGGCGATGCCGCCATTGCCCGGAGTACCGCCTGGGCACAGGCGCGGGTCGTTGTAGTTGGCGTTGGTGAAGCTGGTGAAGGTCGGGTTGTACAGCTCATACAGCGACGGGGCGCGGAAGCCTTCGCTGTAGGCGCCACGCACCACCAGCTCGCGCAGGGGCTGGAAGCGGAACGAGTACTTGGGGTTGGTGGTGCTGCCGAAGTCGCTGTACTTGTCATGCCGCAGCGCTGCCGACAGCTCCAGGCTTTCCAGCACGGGCACGTTCAGCTCGGCATACTCGGCGCGTACCGAGCGCTCGCCAGCCACACCTCCATCAGGGTCGACGCCCAGGCTCTGGATGTTGCCGGCGAATGCGTCGAACGCCTGGTGGAAGTCCTCCTTGCGGTACTCACCGCCCAACGCCAGGGCGGAGGTGCCCGCACCGAACCAGTCGCCGATCTCGCGGCTAAGACGCCCATCCAGGCTCTTGACCCGCCCCACGGCGCTGCCGTACTCGCCACTGAGCGCGGCCTGTTCCAGCAATGCCCGCCCCGCTTCGCCCTGCGGGCCGAACGGGTTGATCGTGCCATTGGCGATACCGGCCTTGATCGTCTGGTCGTCGACGTAGCCGGAGCGGATGCTGTTGCTGACCTTGTTCTGGTTGTAGGCGGCGCCGACGTTGTAGTCCCAGCCCGCCACGAAGCCTTCGAACGTGAGCAGGGCGCGCTGGCTGACGTTGTCGTCTTCCTGGCGGCGCGGCCCCACCACGCTCTCGCGCCAGTTGACGTTGACCGGCCGGGTCGGGTCGAGGGTGAAACCGTTGGGCCCAGGGGTGATGCCGTTGCCAGGATAGAACGTCGTGCCCGGGTCGACCTGCGCCCCGGTGAGGGTGCCCGGGCCGACCTCGGTGCGGTTCTTGTTCTGCGCCCAGAAGTACTCGAGGCTGACCCGGTGATCATCGGCCAACTGCCCGGTGGCCTTGCCGAAGAACGAGGTCTTGTCAGTTTCCGGGGCCAGGTCCAGGTAGCGCCACAGCGACTCGCGGCAGATGCCGCTGCGCGGGATCAGCCCCGGGCCGTTGCAACCCGATGCGGCCAGCGGGTTGGTGGCGTTGGCACCCTGGCTCCAGTTGGCCGGTGAGGCGGTGCCGGAGGTGTAGTCCAGGCCCCGGCCCGGCTGGTAGTTGTAGGTGAAGTCGCGGTCCTTGGCCTTCAGTTGCTTCTGCTCCTCGTGGCTGACCACGCCGAACACGTTGAAGCGGTCCTCCTCCAGGTCGCCGAAACCCCAGCTGCCACTGAAGTTGTTGCCGTCCCCGCCGCCGCCACGGGTAGGGCTGCTGTAGCCGGCGCTCAGCTCGCCCTCGGTGACGCTCTTGCGGGTGATGAAGTTGATCACCCCGCCGATGGCGTCGGTGCCGTACAGCGCCGAGGCGCCGTCGCGCAGCACCTCGACCCGGTCGATGGCGGCGAACGGGATGGTGTTGAGGTCGACGCCGGACCCGTTGATGGCGTTGGTGGCGTTGTTGCTCAGGCGTCGGCCGTTGAGCAGTACCAGGGTCTTGTTCGGGCCGATGCCGCGCAGGTCGGCGTAGGAGGCGCCACCGCTGTTGGAGCCGACCGAACGCCCGGCGCTGACCGACGATTGGTTGGCGGCGATGCGCTTGACCAGTTCTTCGGTGCTGGTGACGCCCTGGCGCTTGAGTTCCTCGGTGCGCAAAATGGTCACCGGCACCGCGGTCTCGGCGTCGACCCGGCGAATCGCGCTGCCGGTGACTTCGATGCGCTGCAACTGGGGCGGGCTCACCGGTACCGCCTGTTCATCAGCCCGGGTCTGGTCTGGCACGACGGCGGTGACGACGATGCCGTCGGCATCCTTGTGCTGTTGCAGGCCACTGCCTTGCAGGGCGCGTTGCAGGGCATCGGTCGGCGCCAGGTCGCCGCGAATGGCGGGCGCCTGGCGCGATTCGACCAGCGACTGCTCGAACGAGATGGGCAGCGCCCCTTGCCGCGAGATGCTCAGCAAGGTCTGGTCCAGGGGACCGGCGGGGATGTCGAACTGGACGGCGCAAGCCAGCCCGGGAGCCAGGCTCAGGGCCAGCAGCGTGCGCGACAGCGGCGCGAGGGAAAAGGGCGTCAAGGCAACACTCCGCATCAGGTTGTGGGGAACATGATCGGTTGTGCAATGGCACCCGGATTTTTATAGGGCGGGGTTAGATCGTTGCGTGATGAGCTTATACTCGTTCAGAAATGATGGGATTGTCTGCTCTAACATCCCTTTCAAGGTGTCCGACATCAGAGTTGCAGCGCCTATCAGATCGAGCGCCGCCCGCGCGGCGCATCGCGACACAAGGCCGCTCCTACATCTGTTTCGGGCCAGTCAATCCTGTGCCATTACCTTATCCGCCTTGTTGGTACGACGCGGTTTCAGTGTGGGCACCACTGCCGCCCCACCAGTCTCAAGACATGCACCAAGGCGGGCAACCATGGCCTGACAGGTTCGGCACGTTACAACAAATGTAGGAGCGGCCTTGCGTCGCGATGCGCCGCGCGGGCGGCGCTCGGTCTCACAGGCGCTGCGAGGGTAACGGCGAACACTCTGAAAGGGCCGACGCTAACTACCAAAGTGATAACTCAGATCCAGCCACACCTGACGACCGTAGGGGTCGTAGTTGCCGGTCGGGTAATAAGGCCACCCCGCCGAATCGTCATGCTTGATCTTGTTCAGCAGGTTGTTGACCGTCAGCCCCACGCTGGCCCGTTCGTTCAGCCGGTAACGGGCGCTGGCGTTGACGTTGGTCCAGGGCGACAGGCGCCCATCGGCCGCCGCATTGGTGACGCTGCCGTAGCGGATCGCCAGCACGGTGGTGGTGAACGCCCCATAGTTCCAGGTCAGGCTGGCGTTGACCTTGCTGCGCCAGTCGGTGTTGTTGCGGCTGGTGCGCAGGTCTTCGCTGGGCGCGTCATCGGCCTCCTTGTAGTTGTGCGACAGCACCACGCTGTAGCCCAGGGTCGAACTGAACGCGCCATACTCCCCCGCCCCCCAGCGCAGGTTGGTCCTCAGATCCAGGCCGCTGACCCGTTCGCTGGCGGCGTTGATCGCGTTGATGCGCACGCGCTGCAACTGGTTGGGATCGACCGCCGCATTGCCGGCATTGCGGTCAATGCGCGCCAGCACCGCCTGGCAACTGGCCGAGTCGCTGCCACTGGCACGGCAATCGTTCTCCTGCTGCAGCAGGCGGTTGATGTCCAGGCTGGTCAGCAGGTCGTCGATCTGCACGCGCCAGAAGTCGGTGGAGAAATCGAAGTTCGACGTCGGCGACCAGACGAAACCATAGGTCCAGGACTTGCCGCGCTCGGAGGCCAGGTCCGCGGTGCCGCTCTGCACATAGTCGACCCGCCCCCGGTCACAGGCCCCCGCCACGCCCTGGCTGCAACCGTAGTAGTCGATCTGGTCGGGGGTGTAGCCATTGCTGTCGGCCTGGAACAGGTAGTTGAGGTCGGGCGCGCGGAAGCTCGTGCCGTAGCTGCCACGCAGCAACAGGCTGTTCAGCGGGCGCCACTCCAGGCCCAGGTTGTAGGTCTTCTGCTGCTCGCTGCGACCGCTGAACTTGTACTGGTCCCAGCGCCCGGCCACCGACGCCAGCAGGCTGTCGGCCAGGGGAATGCTGAACTCGCCCCCGGCGGCATAGCGGTCGCGTCCGCCGCCGGCGTTTGCGGCCGGGCTGGTGTTGTAGAAACTACCGTCACCGAGCGCGTCATCGGTGTCGATGTGATACTCCTGACGCCCGGCCTCCAGTACCCCGGCAAAGGCCACGGGGCCGGCCGGCAGCTCGAACAGGTCGCCGTTGCCGCTCAGGCTGAGGGTCTGCGAGGTGGACTTGCTCTCCTGCACCAGGCTGCCGCGAAACTGCCGCCACTCGTCCTCGGTGAGCGGCCGGTCGATGCGCGACGGGTCCGGGTCGAACACCGGATAGCCGTCCCGGGTGCCCAGTTGCGGACCCAGGTAGAAGTCGCGGATCCCGGCCAGCGGGGTGTAGCGGGTACTGCGCGTGCTGCGGTATTCGGAGCGGTTGGCGGCGACCTGGTAGTGCCAGCTGGTGTCGGCGATACGGTCCTCCAGGCCTAGGGTGCCGGTCCACGACACTTCGCGCCACTTGCTGTTGTTGCTGGTCTTGCCACCGATCTCCTCGCTGGAAAAACGCCGGTACCAGCGCTCCAGCTGGCCAGTACCCTGGTTGATGAAGTCCGGCGAGGTGAAGCTCGGGCCACGGGTGTTGTTCTGGATATGGTCGAAGCCGAACATCAGGTCGGCGAACACCTGGCCGCTGTCGCTGAAGTGCCAGGCGCCACGGGTGTAGCCATCGTAGTTCTCCTTGGCCGTCTGCAGGGTCCAGTAGTCGTTGTAGACCTGGTCGGTGGTGCAGCGTCGGCCATTGCCGCTCAGCGACCCTTTGAAAATCCCCGCATAGGCGCCGCAACCAGGCCCCAGGTACTGGCCGCTCTGCAGGTTGCGCCGGTAGCCCACGTCCAGGGCCGGGCCGCTGTCCATGAAGCCGCGCTGATCGGCCCAGATCGGCTCGCGATTGGTCAGCTCGAGGCCGAACACGCCGTCGAAGTCGCCCCAGCTGTCGCCGCCGCTGATCTGCAGGCGCTGGTTGTCGCCACCACCGCGCTCGGCATAGCCGCCGCGTACGTTGACGTCGACACCGCTGGCCTTGTCCTTGAGGATGATGTTCACCACCCCGGCGATCGCGTCCGAACCGTACACCGCCGACGCGCCGCTGCTCAGGAGCTCGATGCGGTCGATCATCACTGACGGGATGTTCGCCAGGTTGGTGAAGTTGACGTTGCCGCCATAGGCGGTGGGGTAGTCGGCCACGCGGCGGCCATTGATCAGCACCAACGTGTGATTGGGCCCCAGGCCACGCAGGTTGAGGGCGCTGGCGGCGGGCTGGAAGGTGTTGCCGTAGTCTTCGCCCTGGGTCATGCCGGTGTTCTGCGTTTGGCTGGCGATGGCGTCGTAGACATTACGATAGCCGCGCGCCTGGATCTCCTCGGCACTGATCACCGTCACCGGCGACGGTCCCTCCTGCTGCGCGCGAGCGATGCGCGAGCCAGTTACCGTGACCCGTTCCAGTGCCGTGTCGCCAGTAGCCTGCGCTGGCCCATTACCAAGCAGCGTGGCCAGGCCGGTGGCCAGCGCCAGTGTCGCCGGACGGCGTCGGTGTTTCCTTGATTGCATTGCAGTGCTCCCCCATCGATTGGCTTTTCAGGGGTGAGCAACAGGCGCGGCGGATTTATAGGGCGGGCTTAGGCTATCTGGTGCTGAGGATATAACCGGCTCAAGGCACGTCGATGCTGACCCAGTAGTCGCTGTGCCGGCTGATGCGAATGGGCAGCGACTTGGCCAGCAGTTGCAGGCTGCGCTCGCTGTCATCCAGCGGGTAGATGCCGCTCAGGCGCAGGCGCGCCGCCGCGGCGCTGACCCGGATGATCCCCGGCCGGTAACGGCGCAACTGCTCGATCACCTCGCCCAGCGAACGGTCACGGACCTCCAGGCGCCCCTCGATCCAGGCCGTCGCATCGCCCCGCACCGACTCCAGGGCGAACAGCCGCTGCGCCTCGAAACGTATCTGCTGGCCTTCGCCGACCTCGGCGCGCTGCCCGCCCAGGGTGGTGACCTCGACCCGGGAATGCAGCATCGTCAACTGTGTACCCGTGGCCTGCTGCTCGACCTGAAAGCGCGTGCCCAGCGCACAGATCCGCCCCTCGGCCGTGGCCACCAGCAAAGGCCGCGTCGGGTCGTGCCGGACATCCACCAGCAACTGGCCGCGGGTCAGTTGCACAAGGCGTTGCTCGGCATCGAAACGCACCGCGACCTGGCTGCGGGCATCCAGCACCAGGCGGCTGCCATCGGGCAACAGCAGGTCGCGCCGCTCGCCCGTGCCGGTCTGCAGGATATCGCCCCCCTCCCCCGGCCAGCGGCTGGCCCACAACCCGGCCAACGCCACACCCGCCACCGCCAGGCTGCCGTGGACAAACTGGCGACGGCTGCTGCGCGGCGTGTTCAGCGCCTGCAGCAAGCGCTCGCTGGACACGCCCTGCACACGCCCGCCCTGCAACCCGCCCAGGCCCAGGCTCATCTGCCGCACCACCTGCGCCCGAAGCGGATCACCCGCCTGCCATTGCTCGAACGCCCGCAACTCCTCGGCGCTGGCCTGGCCCGACTGCAGCAGGGCCAGCCACTGCGCGGCCTCGCCGATCATGGCCTCGTCCGGGAACCCAGGGCTCATGCCGCCTCCAGCGCCAGGTAGCAACGCTTGAAGGCTTCGGCCATGTACTGCTGCACGCGGCTGACCGACACCTCCAGGCGCTCGGCGATCTGGACATAGGTCAGGGCATCGAGCTGGTGATACAGGAACGCGGCCTTGGCCCGCGGCGACAGGCCGTCGAGCAGCCGGTCGAGGGTGAGCAGGGTCTCGATCACCAGCAGGCGCTCCTCCGGCGACGGATGCACCGCCGCCGGCGCCAGGGCCAGGCTGTCGAAGTAGGCGCGTTCCAGGTCCTGGCGGCGCCAGCCCTCGTACACCAGGCGCCGGGCAATGGTGGTCAGCAACGCGCGGGGTTCGCGGATCGCTGCGGGGTCGGGCATGGCCAGCACCCGCAGGAAGGTCTCCGAGGCGATGTCCTGGGCGCCATGCGGGCAGCCCAGTGCGCGGCCGATACGGCCGCACAGCCACCCGTATTCACGTTGGAACATTTGCCCGACCAGGGTGAGGGAAGAAACGGAAGAGGACGTCATGGCGAGCTCCAAGCTGAACAGCAACCATCCATTGGAAGGAGAGCAACGGACTTTGCCTGACAGCGTTTCAAGCTTGGAAGGAATAATAAATTACTAAATAATCACCTTATGGAATATAAAATGGATCAACCTGCCGACTTCGCGTGCTTGATGCTCTTCTGCCCTGGGGCACAGGCCACCCTTATTCCCTAGGCTTGCTCCTTGGCCGCAATCAGGCTGCCAGCAGGCGGCTGCTGGCGGAAATAACCGTCCAGCCCGGCAAAGATCGCTGCGGCCACCTTGCGCTGATGCCGAACATCATGCAGACGCTTGCAATCGCCGGCATTGGAAATGAACCCCGTTTCGACAAGGATCGAAGGCACCGCCGCCGACTTGAGCACCGCGAACCCGGCCTGCTCCACCCGCGCCTGGTGCAGGCCCGACACCCGTCCCAGCTGGCCGAGCACCTGATGCCCCAGGTCCAGGCTGGCGGCAATCGTCGAGCTAACGGACATGTCCAGCAGCACGCCCGCCACCATGGGGTCGGGCTGGCGCAGTTTCACCGGCAGACCGCCACCGACGTTGTCCGCCGCGTTTTCCCGCTGCGCCATCCAGCGCGCCATCGATGATGTCGCGCCGCCTTGGGACAAGGCAAAGACAGAGGCGCCCGAGGCAGTAAGCCGGGGCGCTGCGTCCGCGTGCACCGAGACGAACAGGTCGGCATTCAGACGCTGGGCGAGTTCGACGCGCTTGCGTAGCGGGATGAACACATCATCACTGCGCACCAAACGTGCCTTGTAGCCCTTCTGCGCGTCGATACGCCTGGCCAGCAACTTGGCAATCTGCAAGGCGACGTGCTTTTCCTGCTCGCCCTTGGCCCCCACTGCGCCAGGGTCCTTGCCGCCATGCCCGGCATCCACCACGATCAGCAGGTCACGCAGGCGCGCGGATGGCTGTGCCGCTACCGGCGCGGCAGCCAGCGCAGGCCCGGTGAGCGACAGCTCGAGCCCGTGCCCCCCGGCCTGGACCGTGCGAACCTCGCTGCGCAAGGCCGCGGCGGCCAGGTCCACGACGATACGCAGGTCTCCAGTCGCGGTGATCCCGCTGCGAATCGCCGTGACCGCTGTGCCTTGCAGGGCAAGGTCAGCCAGCGATGCCCGAAGGGTGGCCTGGGGAAGATCAAGCACCAGCCGAGGTGGCGCGGCGAGGCTGAAATGCCTGGCCGCCACTGGCCCGGTCAGGTCCAGCATCACCTTGGTGACATTGCCTACCTGGCTCACGCGAACGTTTCTGACTGCCTGGGCCGCCTGCGCCGCAAGGGGCAGCGGCAATGCCAGGCATGCCAGCAACAATTTCAGGACACGGCGTCGATCCATACGAACTCCAACGGGCCAGCGAAGACCCAGACAATATCGCTGGCCTCCCACAAAAGCTACATTATAACATATCAATTATTGTCGTAATGAAGACTCCCGCAGGCAGCCAACCAGCGCCGGGACTGACCCTGAATCTTTGAACCAAGGAAACATCATGCATTCATCGTTGAAAGCCGCCACCCTGCTCACCGTGATGATCAGCGTCAACGCCGGTGCCCACGGCCTGTGGACCGAGGAGCGACGTGGCAATATCGAGGCGGTGTACGGCCACGGCGCCGAGGATAGCGCCTACAAGCCTGAAAAGATCAAGCGTGCCTGGGCGTTCGACGCCGCCGGCAAGATGATCCCAGTCACGGTCGAGCGCCTGGCGGACCATGCCGTCCTGCAGCCGCTCACCCCGCCTGCGACGCTTGCCGTGCTGCTGGACAACGGGCCTTGGTCGCAACGCCCGGACAAGCAGTGGGTCAACCAGGACCGCACCCAGGTCAAGGACGCGGTCGCCTCCACCCACAGCCTGAAGTACAGCCTGGCCATTTATCAGAGCGGTGCCCGCCTGCCGCAACTGGACATGCTGCGCCTGGCGATCATCCCCCTGAGCGACCCGCTGAAGGCAGGTCCAGGCAAGCCTCTGGAAGTGCAGGTGCTACTCGATGGCAAACCGGCTGCGGACATCCCGCTGCAAGGTGACTACCGCGGCGCGCCCCACCAGATCAGTGCCACCACCGACCAGCAAGGCCGGGCACGGATCACCGTACGCAACGAGGGGCTGAACATCATCGCCGCCCAGGCCACCTTGCCAATGCCCGAAGGCGAACCGGTGGAGCAACAGAGCCTGTTCAGTTCACTGACGTTCCTGGGTGAGCCGCACCACGAGTAGCGTGCCCCCTGCCTCGGACGCCCTCCCACACAGCACTCGGTCTTACTTCGCGAGCTCTCTGCGGACGATCTCTGCACCTGCGCTCAACGCATTCAGCTTGCCGCGTGCCACGGCACGCGGCAACGGCGCCATGCCGCAGTTGGTGCACGGGTAGAGCTTGTCGGCATCCACGAATTGAAGGGCTTTACGCAGTGTGTTGGCCACTTCCTCCGGGGTTTCGATGGCGTGGTTGGCGACGTCGATAGCCCCGACCATCACCTTCTTGCCGCGGATCAACTCGATAAGCTCCATCGGGACGTGGGAGTTGTGGCACTCCAGCGAGACGATATCGATCTTCGATTGCTGCAGTTTGGGGAATGCCTCCTCGTACTGCCGCCACTCCGAGCCCAGGGTCTTCTTCCAGTCGGTGTTGGCCTTGATGCCATAGCCGTAGCAGATATGCACCGCCGTTTCGCACTTGAGGCCTTCGATGGCCCGCTCCAGGGTGGCGACGCCCCAGTCGTTCACCTCGTCGAAGAAGACGTTGAAGGCGGGTTCGTCGAACTGGATGATGTCTACACCGGCCGCTTCGAGCTCGCGAGCCTCCTCGTTGAGGATCTTGGCAAATTCCCAAGCCAGCTTTTCGCGGCTTTTATAGTGCGCGTCATACAGCGTGTCGATCATGGTCATGGGGCCTGGCAGCGCCCATTTGATGGGCTGCGAGGTTTGCTGACGGAGGAACTTGGCGTCTTCCACGAATACAGGTTTCTGACGAGCCACTGCGCCCACGACCGTCGGAACGCTCGCATCATAGCGGTCACGTATGCGGACGGTTTCGCGCTTCTCGAAGTCAACGCCGTCGAGGTGTTCGATGAACGTGGTGACGAAATGCTGACGGGTCTGCTCACCGTCACTGACGATATCGATACCGGCGAATTGTTGTTCATGCAACGACAGGCGCAGCGCATCCTGCTTGCCCTCGATCAGCGCCTCGTCTAGCAGTTTCCAGGGCGACCAGAGGGTCTCCGGCTGTGCCAGCCAGGACGGTTTGGGCAGGCTGCCGGCAGTCGAAGTAGGGAGTAGTTTTTTCATGACGCAAGGCCTTGTGTATTCGATCGATCAAACAGCGTAGTGAGCGGACCACTGCTGCAGCACGGCGTGGTACGGCTTGATGAATTGTTCTTCCGCATACTTGCCTTGCTCAATGGCCAGACGGCTGCGCTCTTCGCGGTCGTAGACAATTCGAGTCAACGAGTAGTCCTGGTGTTTCAGGCTAGGTTGATAGGACTTGCCTGCCGCCGAGTTCGCGTTGTAGATCTCGGGGCGGTAGATCTTCTGGAAGGTGTCCATCGTGCTGATGGTGCTGATCAGCTCGAGATTGGTGTAATCCCCCAACAGGTCGCCGGCAAAGTAGAACGCCAACGGCGCGACACTGTTCGGCGGCATGAAATAGCGCACCTTCAGGCCCATCTTGGCGAAGTACTCATCGGTCAATGAGTACTCATCCTGCTGGTACTCATAACCCAGGACCGGGTGCTGATTTTCAGTACGCTGGTAGGTCTTGCTGCTCGAAACGCTCAGGCAGATGACCGGCAGTTTGTTGAAGTGCTCCTTGAAAGCGCTCGAGTTCACGAAGCACTTGAACAGTTTCCCGTGCAGCTCGCCAAACGCCTCCGGCGTGCTGAAGCCGGATTGCCCTTTGTTGTGGTCCAGCAACAGCACGCTGAAGTCATAGTCCCGTACGTAAGAGGAGAAATTGTTCCCGACAATGCCTTCGATGCGCTCGTTGGTCTGGTGATCGACAATGCTGGTTTTCAGGATCTCAATCAGCGGCAAGGCATCGCCTGCCTGCTCACCCGCGATCTTCATCTCGACGGAAACGATATCGAGCTCTACCGAATAACGGTCACCCTTGGGGTTGTCCCAATGCGCCAGGGCATTGAAACGATTGTCGATCATCGCCAGCGTGTTGCGCAGGTTCTGTTGGCGACTCGCGCCCCTGGCCAGGTTGGCAAAGTTGGTGGTGATGCGCGTGTTGTCCGCAGGCAGATAGTCCTCGTCGAAACGAATACTTTTAATGGCGAACGTGAAGGTTTTATTCATTGCGACCCGGCACCCTGATTCCCGAAGTAGATCCTGAAAAGTCTTCCTGCTTGCCCGGCTTCGAAGGAAAAATTCAATGGGGGGATTGTCAGTAAACGATCACAATGAGACAAACTCATTTTTTTTGAGCTGATCTTTAATTTCCCTCATGATCAATCTAAGGTCCCTGCGCACGATCCACGCCCTGCGCGATACCGACAGCCCGCACGACGCAGCTGCCTGCGCTGGAACGCAGCCTCTGAAAACGCTTATGCTCGCGGGCTTGAGAGAAAGCATCGGCGATGACGATCAACTGACAACGGTAGCCGAGGGCATTTTCGATGGCCTGCTGACGGCTTTCGCAAGTGAGGAAGCTCAAAATGGTTGATATTCCCTCCGCTGTGAACACACAGCCACCTTCGCAAGCCACCCGGCAGCCGGTCAGTTTGTTTGAAGCCTTCCGGTTCTGGCTCAAGTTGGGATTCATCAGCTTCGGCGGGCCCGCAGGGCAGATCTCGATCATGCATCAGGAGCTGGTCGAACGCCGGCGCTGGATCAGCGAGAAGCGGTTCTTGCATGCACTGAATTACTGCATGTTGTTGCCCGGCCCTGAGGCTCAGCAGCTCGCCACCTACATCGGCTGGCTCATGCACCGCTCCCGGGGCGGGGTGATTGCCGGCGCGTTGTTCGTATTGCCTTCACTGTTCATCCTGATCGGTTTGTCCTGGGTCTACATCGCCTTCGGTGAGGTCGCGGTAGTCGCAGGGATCTTCTATGGCATCAAGCCGGCGGTCACGGCGATTGTCGTCCACGCGGCCCATAGGATCGGTTCACGCGCGTTGAAGAATGGCTGGCTGTGGGCCATGGCCGGCGCTTCATTCGTTGCCATCTTTGCCCTCAACGTGCCGTTCCCGCTGATCGTGCTGGTCGCCGCGATCATCGGTTATGTGGGAGGCCGCCTTGCCCCAGCCCAGTTCGTGATCGGTGGCGGTCACGCAACCGCAAAGCGTAACCATGGCCCGGCACTGATCGATGACGACACCCCGGCTCCCGAGCATGCCCGATTCCGTTGGGGCCACCTGTTGCGCCTGCTGCTGGTTGGTGCCGCACTCTGGGCCCTGCCCATGGGGCTGCTGACGCTGTCGTTTGGCTGGGACGCAACCCTGACGCAGATGGGCTGGTTCTTCACCAAGGCCGCACTGCTGACCTTTGGTGGTGCCTACGCGGTGCTGCCCTATGTCTACCAGGGCGCTGTCGGGCACTACGGCTGGCTGACGCCAACCCAGATGATCGATGGCCTCGCCTTGGGGGAAACCACGCCGGGACCACTGATCATGGTGGTCGCCTTTGTCGGTTTCGTTGGGGGCTACGTGCATCCCATGTTCGGTACCGAGCACCCGTTTCTTGCCGGTGCAGTCGCGGCGAGCCTGGTCACCTGGTTCACGTTCCTGCCATCGTTCCTCTTCATCCTCGCGGGTGGCCCGTTGGTGGAGTCGACGCACAACGAGATGAAGTTCACCGCACCGCTGACCGGCATCACCGCGGCGGTCGTGGGAGTGATCCTGAACCTGGCCCTGTTCTTCGGCTACCACGTGCTGTGGCCAAAGGGCTTCAGTGGGGCATTCGACTGGCCCTCAGCGGTGATCGCGTTTGCTGCGGCAGTCGCCTTGTTCCGCTTCAAGCGTGGCGTGATTCAGGTGCTGTTTGCCTGCGCCCTTGCTGGTCTGGGTGTCAATCTGCTGCAAGCCTGACGCCCATCACCGCTCGACTGGGAGTTACCGCGTGCGCTTGAACGCCTTCGCAAGAAACGGCGCCGTCCGGCTATCCGCCACCTCAGCCACCTGTCGAGGCGTCCCGGTCGCGACAATCCGTCCACCTGCCTCACCCGCGCCCGGCCCCACGTCGATCACCCAGTCGGCCTGGGCCACTGCACGCATGTCGTGCTCGATCATCACCACGGTATTGCCGGCCTCGACCAGGCGCTGCAACTGCACCAACAGACGGTCGGCATCCGACGCATGCAACCCGGTGGTCGGCTCGTCGAGCACATACAGACTGCGGCCGCGCTGGCTTCGCTGCAGTTCCGTGGCCAGCTTGATGCGCTGCGCTTCGCCCCCCGACAGCTCGGTGGCGGGTTGCCCCAGGCGCAGGTAGCCCAGCCCGATCTCGCACAGCAGTTGCAGCGGCCGCGCGATAGCCGCTTCGCCCGCGAAAAAGTCATGGGCCTCTTCGACCGTCATGTGCAGCACTTCGGCGATGTTGCGCCCGTTCCAGCGCACTTCGAGGGTGGCCTCGTTGTAGCGCGCGCCATGGCAGGTCGGGCATGGTGCATAAACGCTGGGCATGAACAGCAGTTCGACACTGACGAAACCCTCCCCTTCGCACGTCTCGCAACGGCCCTTCGGCACATTGAAGGAGAACCGCCCGGCATCGTAGCGATGACGACGGGCGTCCGGCGTGGCGGCGAACAGCTTGCGCACATGATCGAACAGGCCGGTGTAGGTGGCCAGGTTGGAACGCGGTGTGCGACCAATCGGCTTCTGGTCAACCTGGACCAGGCGCTGGATCACCTCGACATTACCGGCCAGATGACCACCCGTGGCTTCGATCACCGTTGGGCCTTCGTGCTCGGCATTTTCAGCCGCATCGTCCTCGGGCTCGTGCCCCAGGTGCAGCAGCAACAGCTCCGGCAGGGCCTGGGCGACCAGGCTGGACTTGCCCGAGCCGGAAATGCCGGTCACCGCCGTCAGCACACCCAGCGGGATGCGTGCATCCACCCCCTGCAGGTTGTGCCGCCGAATGCCGCGTAGCTCCAGCCATCCGGCCGGTTCGCGTTCACGGCTGCCCGGCGCGGACGCCTCATCGAACAGATAACGCGCGGTGCGCGACTCGGCAACGTCTCGCAGGCCCTCCGGCAGGCCGCTGTAAAGCACCCGGCCGCCGCGCTCCCCCGCATCCGGCCCGACATCCACCAGCCATTGCGCACGGCGCATCAGGTCCAGGTCGTGCTCGACCACGAACAGCGAATTACCGGCATCGCGCAGCGTGTCCAGCGAGTCGTACAGTGCCTGGCTGTCGGAGGGATGCAGGCCTGCCGAAGGCTCGTCGAGCACATACACCACGCCAAACAGCATGGAACTCAATTGCGTGGCCAGACGCAAACGCTGCAACTCGCCCGCCGACAGCGTCGGCGTGGCACGGTCGAGTGTGAGGTAGCCCAGGCCCAATCCACGCAGTTGGCGCAGGCGAGCCATCACGCCAGCGGCCAGGCGCTGCGCGGCGAGACGTTTTTCCTCCGAAAGCGCCGAGGTACGTCGCACGTCAGGCGATACCGCATGGACTGCGCGGCCACTCTCGGCACGCGCCGCCCGATCACGGCGTGTCGCCTCCCGATTAGTCCCCTCCCCGGCCGTGTGCCCATGAAAATCACCTTGGGCAATGGGTTCGAGCAATGCCGCCAGGCGGTCCAGGGACATTTGCGTGAACTCGCCGATATCCACGCCGGCAAAGGTGACCGACAGCGACTCGGCCTTGAGGCGCTTGCCCTGGCAGGTCGGACACAGCCGGCCCTCCATGTAGCGCGACACGCGCTTTCGCATCAAAGCGCTCTGCGTGTTGGCAAAGGTGTGCAGCACATAGCGGCGGGCACCTGTGAAAGTCCCCATGTAGCTGGGCTCGAGCTTGCGCTTGAGCGCCGCACGGGTCTCGGCGGGCGTGAAGCCCGCGTAGACCGGCACTGTCGGGGTTTCTTCGGTGAACAGAATCCAGTCTCGGTCCTGCTTGGACAAATCCTTCCAGGGGCGGTCGACGTCATAACCCAGGGTGACCAGGATGTCGCGCAGGTTCTGGCCATGCCAGGCCGGCGGCCAGGCCGCGATGGCACGCTCGCGGATGCTCAGCGACGGGTCGGGCACCATGGTCGCCTCCGTCACCTCGTACACATGGCCCAAGCCATGACAGGCCGGGCAGGCTCCTTGCGGGGTGTTCGGCGAAAAATCCTCGGCGTAGAGCATCGGCTGACCGGCCGGATAGGCGCCGGCCCGCGAGTACATCATGCGGACCAGGCTGGACAGTGTGGTCACGCTGCCCACCGACGAGCGCGCATTGCTCGCCCCCCGCTGCTGCTGCAAGGCGACCGCGGGGGGCAGGCCATCGATGGCGTCGACGTCGGGCACGCCCGCCTGGTCGATCAGCCGCCGCGCATACGGGGCCACCGATTCGAAGTAGCGCCGCTGCGCCTCGGCATAGATCGTGCCGAACGCCAGCGAGGACTTGCCGGAGCCTGAGACCCCGGAAAACACTACCAGCGCATTGCGCGGGATGGCGACGTCCACATCCTTGAGGTTGTTTTCCCGCGCGCCGCGCACTTGCACCAGGCCACTGGCCGCAGCGCTGCACGAGGATTCACCGTATGAAGGGTTCGACATGGGTTCGTGTCCTGCTGTTGGTGGGTGGCCGCGGGCCGAGGCCTCGCACATGATGGTCGCCGGGCCGCGATGACCGCGTCAGGACGATCGCTCTTCTCCTGCAGGGTCCCCATGCGCATGCCTGATTCGCCGGACCGTCCACCAGATTGCCAGGATGACCACGGGCACCAGCCCGGCAATCACAAGCTCAGGCGCCACCTTGTCGTGAACCCCTGGAATACCCTTGAGCAGATAAGCCAGCAGGCTGACGACGTAATAGGAGATGGCCGCGACCGACAAGCCTTCAACGGTTTGCTGAAGGCGCAACTGCAACTTGGCGCGGTTGTTCATCGAGGCCAGAAGGTCCCGGTTCTGACGCTCGAGCTCGACGTCGATCCACGAGCGCAGCAACGCGATGGCGCGTGTCAGCTTGTCGGAAAGCTTGGCCTGACGCTCCTTGACCGATTGGCAGGTGCGCATCGCCGGGGCAATGCGCCGATGCAGGAAGTCTCGCCAGGTGCAGTACCCCGCGACTGACGCCTCCGCCAGCGCATCCAGCCGCTCTTCGACGATTTCGTGGTAGGCCCGGCTGGCGCCGAACCGATACAGGTTCGCCGCCACGCCGGCCTCCAGCTCCGCGCCCAGGGTGGTCAGCTCGGCCAGCAGCACGTCGTGATCCCGGCGAGCGCCCTTGCCGGTGCGCATCTGGTCAGTGATGGCGGCAAGTTGCGACTCCATGCGCCGCAGGTCCACGGTCATCGAGCGAGTCAGCGGCAGCGCCAGCAATGCCAGGGTGCGGTAGGTCTCGATCTCCAGCAGGCGCTGAACGAGCGCCCCTGCCCGCGCCTGGGTCAGGCCACGGTCGAGCACCAGGATATTGGTCAGGCCATCGGCATCCTGCCGAAAGTCGGTGACGATCGCGGCGGCACCGTTCTCCACCACCGAATAGCACAGGCTGACGGGGTCGAAACGATCGATCTCCTGTTCAGCTGCTGCGCTCCAAGGCAGCACATTCAGCCGAACTCCGGAAATCACCGGGCCAGGCGCGACGAAGCCGTGCTTGAACGGGTTCTCCCCGCAGGGCGTTGCGGTATCGGGATCGAGCACGGCGCTCCACAGGTAGGTCGAGAACTCCGTGTGCTTTTCGCAATGCAGGTCACCTTCGTCCCAGGTCAGGCCGTGAAGCGCCGCGCCACTGTCGGGCTGCGCGACGCCCAGGCGCTGGGACAATTCGGTCATTGCCTGCTGATCCCGGGCAGGATCGCCTTCGGTCATGAAGGCCAACTGCAGCAAGCCCCGGGGCGCCTGGATAAGCAGGTGCGGACGTGCATGCACTTCATCAACGGCCAGTGCACGACCGGCGTGGGCTGGCATGCCATACACGCTGGTGGAAGCAGTGGGTCGCGGGGGCGTATCGGAGAGGGGCGGCTGTTTCATGACGGCCTCTTGTCTCTTTGATTGAAGGGTAACGCGCTTGACGCCCGGTACCCTGGGCATGACCCTGGATAACCGGCGCAAGCCAGAAAGTGAGCGCCCCCCGACTGCCCCGAAAACGACGATGGCTAGCGCAGGTAGGAGCGCACGATGGAGATCGTGTCGTCGATCGTCTGCTTCTGCGAATCGCTCCTGTCCTCGGTCTGCGGGAATTCTTCGCGCAGGTAGCTTTCCAGGATCGACGCCATCAAGCCGTTGACGGCGCCGCGGACCGCCGCAAGCTGCTGGAGAATCGCAGCGCACTCGGCCCCGTCATCCAGCGCTTGCTCAAGGGCACCTACCTGACCTTTGATGCGGCGCACGCGGGTCAGCGCTTGTTTTTTCTCGCGAGGGTTGTGGGGCATCGAACACCTTCAAGGGTTACGTGCATGCCTAATACTATACTCCCGTGCAGTATAAAGTCATGCAAATGGTTGAAATTCGTCGCTCGGATCGAGCGCGTCCATGCTAGTCGAATTTCCCCTTGAAACGCACCCTCCGCTTCCGAAGCCGCCATCATTGAAAACGACACGCTCCGCCAAGCCGACGAGCCTACTCGGTGCCCTCAATCCACCGAAGCGGATTTACCTGGCGTATTTCTCCCCTGCTCACCGGTGCGCATGATCAGGCGTGAACCCCGGTAGCCGACGCTGTGGTTCCACACCCAGCTCAGCGCGACACTCAAGCGATTACGCACGCCGATCAGGAAGTAGATGTGCGCCAGCTTCCAGATCCACCAGGCGATCGCCCCGCGCAACCTGATACGCCCCATGTCGATCACCGCCAGGCTGCGACCGATGGTAGCCAGATTGCCCTGGTGCTTGTACTTGAACGGCTCATCGACGCGCTTGCCTTTCAGCCGCCGCTTGATCAGGTTGGCCACGTACTTGCCTTGCTGCTTGGCCGCAGGTGCAATACCCGGTACATATTTGCCATCCGCCATCGCCGACGCCGCGGTATCCCCGATAACAAAGATCTCGGGACGACCCGCAACGCTCAGGTCCGGCCTGACCAGCACCCTTCCGGCGCGATCCGACTCGGCGTTCAGCCAACGTGCCGCCGGAGAAGCCTGTACACCAGCCGCCCAGACGATGGTCTTGGCCGCGAGCGGCTTGCCTGCGACGATCACCCCCTCGTCGGAGCAGTCGGTTACCGGAGAGCCCAGCGCCACTTCCACACCGAGCTTTTCCAGCGCTCGCCGGGTGTAGTCCGATAGTTTTTCGGGAAATACCGGCAGCAGGCGTGTGCCGGCCTCAATCAGGACAACGCGTGTGGCGCGCGGATCGATGGCGCGAAAGTCATTCGCCAGCGTGTCTTTCGCCAGTTCGGCGATGGTGCCAGCCAACTCGACGCCGGTCGGTCCGCCGCCGATGATCACGAACGTCTGCAGCGCGGCACGCTCCGTCGGGTTGCTGGAGCGCTCGGCTTGTTCGAATGCATCCAGAATCCGCCCACGGATCGTGGCCGCGTCCTCCAGGGTCTTCAGGCCTGGGGCGTGGGGCTCCCACTCGTCATGGCCGAAATAGGCATGCGTCGCCCCCGTGGCCAGTACCAGCGTGTCGTAGCCAACGGTCGAACCGTTGTCGAGGATGACTTGCCGGGCGTCGACATCGACCCCCTGCACTTCGGCCATCAGCGTCTGCACATTCTGGCGGTTGCGGAACAGGTAGCGAATCGGCCAGGCGATTTCAGAGGTCGACAGCGACGCCCCGGCCACCTGGTACAACAAGGGCTGAAACAGGTGATAGTTGCGCCGGTCGATGATCGTGATATCGACGTCGGCGCCACAGAAGCCGTTGACAACGTCCAACCCGCCGAAACCCGCGCCAACGACGACGACATGATGCCGTTTGTCAGAGGTCTTTTTCATCATCAGGGTCTCCCAAAGTTCAGCGATTCAACGCAGCCGCGTGGTGGGCCATGTGTCCGCTCAGGTAGTTCGAAATGAAGTAGTAGCTATGGTCATGGCCTGGTCGCAGGTTGAGCGTCAGCGGGTGACCGGCCTGTTCGCACGCGGCACGCAGCAGTTCCGGTCGCAACTGGGACTCGAGAAACTCATCGTTCAGCCCTTGATCGACCAGCAATGGCAAGCGCTCTTGCGCAGTGCGGATCAGTTCGACCGTGTCGTACCGCTTCCAGGCGTCCAGGTCGTGCTCGCCCAGGTAGGCCGCCAGGGCCTTCTGCCCCCATGGGACTTGCGTAGGCGCCACGATCGGCGAAAACGCCGAGACACTGGCGTAACGACCTGGATTGCGCAGCGCGATGACCAGGGCACCATGCCCGCCCATGGAATGCCCGCTGATGCTGCGTTTTGACGACGCCGGGAAGTTCGCTTCGATAAGCGCCGGCAGTTCGTCGACCACGTAGGAGTACATCTGGAAGTGATCGCTCCAGGGCAGCTGTGTGGCGTTCACATAGAAACCCGCCCCCTGGCCGAGGTCATAGGCCGCGTCGTCGGCGACACACTCCCCCCTTGGGCTGGTATCGGGGGCGACGACAATGATCCCGTGCCGGGCGGCATAACGCTGTACCGCCGCCTTGGTGATGAAGTTCTGTTCGCTGCAGGTCAGCCCAGAAAGCCAGTACAGCACCGGGCGTTCCTGATGCTCGGCCTGGGGCGGAAGGTAGATGCCAAACCTCATCGTGCAGCCAAGCACGGTGGACTCATGCTGATAAACGTCCTGCCAACCCTCGAAGCTGGCGTGATGTTCAATGCGTTCCATGGATGTTCTCCTTGTCTCGACGAAGCGGTGCCCAGGCGCCACCTCGCCACGAAGGCCAGATGTCGTCTTGGATGTACGAGCAATGAAAGGTGCAACCCAGTGATGCGCTGGCGCGATGACCGACGCCGCCCACTGGCCTGTATTGAATGCTGTGGTTCTTGCATCACGCAGTGAACGCTCAGTCCGTGCGTGCTGGTTGATCGCCTTCGGCCATGAAGGCGAGTTCGGAGCGCGAATCAGCCGATCAGGGCTCCGAGAACCGCTGACCGCCAGGCATGAGCGGGCATGCCATGAGCGGTCGCGGCCAAGGTGGAGAGTGAGATCGTCCTGGCAGGTCCCTGCCCTTTCACCACGACCTCACGCCTCCCGGGTTTCAGACAAACGCGTAAGCGCAGACCTTGTTACCGGCCGGATCACGCAGGTAGGCCGCGTAGGCACCCGGCAGGTGACCACGTGGACCCGGCTGGCCTTCATCGGTACCGCCAGCGGCCAGGCCGGCAGCGTGGAACGCATCCACCTCGGCAGGGGTGGCGGCGGCGAAGCCGACCGTCACGCCGTTGCTGGTGGGTGCCGCGCCATTGCCCGGACGGGCGATGATGAACGCCGGCTTGTCACGGCCGTACAGCACCCAATCGTTACCGAATGGACCCAGGTTCTTGATGCCCAGGGCACCCAGGGCGGCATCGAAGAACGCGGCCGATTTCTGAATGTCGGCGGCGCCGAAGAACACGTGGGAGAAGATGTCGTTACCGGAAATTACTGGAGTAGCCATTAATGTGTTTCCTTAAGTATGGGTATTGAATGATCAGGTCGTGATCAGTAGTGGATAACGGTGCGAATCGACTTGCCTTCGTGCATCAGGTCGAACGCCTCGTTGATTTCATCGAGCCCCATGGTGTGGGTGACGAACGGCGCCAGGTCGATCTCGCCTTTCATCGCGTCTTCCACCATGCCCGGAAGCTGGGTACGCCCCTTGACGCCGCCGAAGGCAGAGCCCTTCCAGGTCCGGCCAGTGACCAACTGGAACGGACGGGTCGAGATTTCCTTGCCAGCACCGGCCACGCCGATGACGATCGACTGGCCCCAGCCGCGGTGGGCGGCCTCGAGCGCCGAACGCATGACATTGACGTTGCCGATGCACTCGAAGGTGTGGTCGACCCCCCAACCTGTCATCTCGATCAGCACCTCGTGAATGGGCTTCTCGTGGTCCTTGGGGTTGACGCATTCGGTGGCACCGAAGCGGCGTGCCAGTTCGAACTTGGCCGGGTTGGTGTCGATGGCGATGATGCGGCCCGCCTTGGCTTGGCGTGCGCCCTGGATCGCGGCGAGACCGATACCGCCGAGGCCGAATACCGCGACCGAGTCACCGGGTTGCACCTTGGCCGTGTTGTGTACGGCACCGATGCCGGTGGTCACACCGCAACCCAGCAGGCAGACGTGCTCCGGATTGGCGTCCGGGTTGATCTTGGCCAGCGATACCTCGGCGACGACGGTGTATTCACTGAAGGTCGAGCAGCCCATGTAGTGGAACAGCGGCTGGCCGTTGTACGAGAAGCGGGTGGTGCCGTCCGGCATCAGGCCCTTGCCCTGGGTGGCACGCACAGCCACGCACAGGTTGGTTTTGCCCGACTTGCAGAACAGACATTCGCCACACTCGGCGGTGTACAACGGAATGACGTGATCGCCAGGTTTTACGCTGGTGACACCTTCGCCAACCTCGACGACGATGCCGGCACCCTCGTGGCCCAGCACGACTGGGAAGAGGCCTTCGGGATCGTCACCCGACAGGGTGAACGCGTCGGTATGGCAAACGCCGGTGTGGGTGACCCTGATCAGCACTTCACCCTTGCGTGGTGGCTCGACGTCGATTTCGACGATTTCCAGTGGTTTTCCTGGCCCGAAGGCCACGGCTGCACGTGATTTCATGATGTCACTTCCTTTCTTGAGTGGGTCTCCGCCACCCGGTTCGCTTGGACTCGGCAGGCGGAGAAACGACCGAACGATGGAGTTGGTTTCGTCAATGGAACGTTGCTGCGAGTCGTCCTCGCCCCTCTGTCAGGCAAATCCTCCCGAAGATGGCTTTCCAGAACGACCGCCATCAGGCCGTTGATCGCGCCGCGCACTGCTGCCTGTTGTTGCACAGGCGCGGCATGTGTCGGATCCGCCTCCAGACCTGCCCGCCAATACCTCTGGCACGGCGAAGAGCCTTCTCCTTCTCTTCAAGGCGCCGGGGAACTACTGCTCCCCTTCGCCGCTGAGATGATCATACTATACCCCCCTATAGTATAAAGAGGAAAATAAAATTTTCTCAGCAGTGGCTTTCAGCCTCCTGCTCGATATCCTTGGTCACCGTTTTCTAGCAGGCAGCTACGGCGCGAACGCCCGCCAGCAGCCGCCTGCGTTCAGGTAAAGAATGGAATAATTGCCGGGTAGTGCGTGCCTCCCCGTCACTCAAAGTGGGTGATCCGTACGTCGGGATTGTTTAGATCGCAACCGGAGGACTGTCCTTTGCAGCAAAGGTAGAGAGACACCAGTGTGGGCGAAGCACCGGGAGTGGAATTACAAAATCGGTCAAGGACTGACCGAATGCACGACGAACAGTCGCACGCCTTGCTGGCAGCTGACTGAGGCCGACCGATCAGATAGGCCCGCAGGCCGCCGCTTCACTTTTCGCGAGGCTCGCCTATATTGATTCACTCAAGCCTGCATCGAGTCCATGACTGCTGCTAACCCAATTGACCGTATGGGAAGCATGAGATGGCGACCGTCATTAGAGATCCGGGTGACTTACTGCCCCCGGCAAACGCAGCGAACACCGAGCGATCGCCCGGCAAGGATGGTGACAGGCGCTGCATCCAGCGCACGCTTGCGTACATCAACGACAATCTGCACTCGGCCATTACCCTGACTGAACTGAGCACTGTCTTTGGCGCCTGCCGCTGTCGTTTTGCCGCAAGGTTCAAACAACACACCGGCTACACCCCCCACGCCTACATCCTGCACCGCAAGATCATTCGCGCTCAGGAGATGCTCAGGCAGACCGACAACCCGATCATCGAGGTGGCCCTGGATCTGGGCTTCAACAGCCAGCCCCACTTCACCAGCGCCTTTCGCAACGAAGTGGGAATCACCCCGGCCCGATGGCGACATGAGAACCGCTGACACCTTCAAGGCCATCGACCCCGAAAAAGACGTCCCGCAGATCTGGGCCTGATGTCAGCATCGCCATTCAGGATCGTAAGCTACCGGCTCCCCACGATGGCCCCTCACATCTCGACCTGGGTCCCCAGTTCGATCACCCGGTTCAGTGGCAACTTGAAGTACCGCAAGTTGCTGTTGGCGTTCTTCAGCAAGAAGGCAAACAGGTGCTCGCGCCACTTTGCCATGCCGATCCGCTTGGTCGGCACCACGGTTTCCCGGCTCAGGAAGTAGGTGGTGCGCATGGGGCTGAAGTCCAGCTCCGCCGTGCTGCTGTGGCTGAGCGCAAGGGGCACGTCAGGCTCCTCCATGAAGCCGAAGTGCAGGTTGACCCTGAAGAAGCCCTGGCCGAACGCCTCGACCTCGAAGCGCTTGTCCTCCGTCACCCGCGGCGAATCCTCCGACACCACCGTCAGCAGCACCACCTGCTCGTGCAACACCTGGTTGTGCAGCAGGTTATGCAACAGCGCGTGGGGCACCGCATCGGAGCGGGCGGTGAGAAACACCGCCGTGCCCTGCACGCGATGGGGCGGCTGCGCCTGCACGCTGGCGATGAACAGCGGTAGCGGCAAGGCGGTTTCATCCAGGCGTTCGACGATGATGCTGCGCCCGCGCTTCCAGGTGGTCATCAGCACGAACAGCGCCAGGCCGGCGATCACCGGGAAGGCGCCGCCCTGCAGGATCTTCGGCGCGTTGGCGGCGAAGTACAGGCCATCCACCAGCAGAAAGCCCAGCAGCAAGGGGATGGCCAGCCAGCGCGGCGTCTTCCACAGCAACAGAACCACCGCCGAGGCCAACAGCGTGGTGATCAGCATGGTGCCGGTTACCGCGACACCGTAGGCCGCCGCCAGGGCGCTGGAGGACTCGAAGCCGACCACCAACAGCACCACGCCGACCATCAGCGCCCAGTTGACCATGCCGATATAGATCTGCCCCTGCTCTTCGCTGGAGGTGTGCTGGATGAACATGCGCGGCACATAGCCCAGTTGGATGGCCTGGCGGGTCAGCGAGAATGCGCCGGAGATCACCGCCTGCGAGGCGATGATAGTGGCCAGGGTGGCCAGTGCGACCATCGGCAACAGCGCCCACTCCGGGGCCAGCAGGTAGAACGGGTTGCGCACCGCCGCCGGGTTGTTGAGGATCAAGGCGCCCTGGCCGAAGTAGTTCAACACCAGGCCCGGCAACACCAGGATGAACCAGGCGCGGGAAATCGGCTTGCGGCCGAAATGCCCCATGTCGGCGTAGAGCGCCTCGGCACCGGTCAAGGCCAGTACCACGGCGCCCAGGATTGCCACACCGATGCCCGGATGAGCCACGAAGAAGTGCGCCGCCCAGGACGGGTTCAGCGCCTGCAGCACCTCGAGGCGCTGCACGATGCCATGGATGCCGAGCGCCCCCAGCACCACGAACCACAGCACCATCACCGGCCCGAACAGGATGCCGATACGCGCCGTGCCGTGCTTCTGGATGATGAACAACCCGACCAGCACCACCACCGCCAAGGGCACGACCCAGTGCTCGATGCCGTCGATGCCCAGCTGCAGGCCCTCCACCGCCGACAACACGGAAATGGCCGGGGTGATCATGCTGTCGCCGTAGAACAGCGCCGCGCCGAACAGACCCAGCAGCACCAGCACCTTGCTCAGCCGCGGATAAGGACGTGCCGCGCGCCGGGCCAGCGCGGTCAGCGCCATGATCCCGCCCTCGCCCTGGTTGCTGGCGCGCAGGATGAACAGGACGTACTTCACCGAGACCACCCAGATCAACGACCAGAACACCAGCGACAGGATGCCCAACACCCCTTCGAGGTTGGCCTGCACGCCGAAATGGCCGGAGAACACCTCCTTGAGCGTATATAAGGGGCTGGTGCCGATGTCGCCATAGACGACCCCGACGGCGGCGACCAGCAGGCCGACGCCCGTGCTCTTGTTGGCGTGGGACGGGTTTTCAACGATTGCGGATTGGCTCACAGGTAACGTCTCGTCAGTATTGCGTAAACACTGAATTCGGGCAGGCAGGCTGGGGGGCAGAAAAAACCGCGCCAGTATCTTCTCAACCTGCAAAGGCCGGCATAAAGAAAGCGTAAAGAAACGGCCTTGCCCGATGAGCGCTCGATATCGGAGGAAGACCGCTGGCCACCTTGCGCTTCGTTGGCCAGGTCTCTCTTTTTACGCCTGGGTGCATCCAGATCCCGTTCTGGTGGGTATTCACCTCAGGGCAACACCTGAGTGCCCTGCCATGTCCCCACCAGGAGATCGCTCGATGAACATCGCACACGTTTCGTTCCTGCCCGCCTGCGGCCTCGCCCTGGCCATGTTGCTGCCGACCGCCCACGCCCAGACCGGGGTCCCCGATGCCGTCAAGGTGCCGGACGGTCACAAGGTAGCGCTGGAAACCGTCGGTGTCGGCGAAATTACCTACGAATGCCGCGACAAGGCCGACGCTCCCGGCCAGACCGAATGGACCTTCGTCGGCCCCAAGGCCGTGCTCAAGGACCGGGCCGGCAAGGCCGTGGGCGATTACTTCGGCCCGCCTGCCACTTGGCAGGCCAAGGACGGCTCGAAGATCACCGGCACGCAGCTGGCCATCGCCCCGGCGGCCAAGGGTGACCTGCCGTTCCAGCTGGTCAAGGCCAATCCCGCCGAGGGCAAGGGCGCCATGAGCGGCGTCAGCTTCGTCCAGCGCCTGGCCACCCGCGGCGGCGTCGCCCCGCAGACCACCTGCACGGCGCAGAACAAGGGCGAGAAGCAGATCGTCAAGTACCAGGCCGACTACATCTTCTGGGCCGCCAACTGAGGGCCTGCGCGCCAGCCCCCTTGAGCTACGCTCATCGACAGTCCCCGGCCGACCGGCCGGGGCTCCCGGTAGCATGAGGATCGGCCCGATCTTGAACCTGCCCACGACGCCATTCGACTACGAGCGCTGTCTCCAGGCCTGTGCCAGGGGCGATCGCGGCGCCCTGCAGGCGCTTTACGACCAGGAAGGTGCCCGGCTGCTCGGTGTGGCCTGGCGCATCGCCCGCGACCACGCCACCGCCGAGGACATCGTCCATGACGCCTTCATCCGCATCTGGACCCGCGCGGCCAGCTTCGATCCGGCCCGAGGCTCAGCGCGTGGCTGGGTGTACAGCCTGACCCGGCACCTGGCCTTGAACTTCATACGCGATAGCCGCCGAGAAGTGGTGGTCGACGATGTCGCCATGGTCGATATCGCGCCCTATCACGATGACATGACCCTGCAGGCCGATGCGCCGAGGATTCATCGCTGCCTCGACCAGCTCGAGACCGCGCCGCGCAAGTGCATCCTGCATGCATACGTCGACGGTTGCAGCCATACCGAGATCGCCCGCCTGCTCGATACCCCGCTGGGTACGGTCAAGTCGTGGATCAAACGCAGCCTCAAGGCGCTGCGGGAGTGCATGGGATGACCAACGAGCCGGGTAGCGAAAGCGCCGATGACCTCGAGCAACTGGCCGGCGAGTATGTGCTGGGCACGTTGTCGGCCGAGCAGCAGGATATGGTGCTCAGACGCCTGGATAGCGATCGTGCACTGCGTGACGCCGTGGACGCCTGGGAGCAGCGGCTGCTGGGGTTGAACGCGCTGGCCGCGCCCCAGCCGCCCAGTCCCAGACTGTGGCAACGGATCAACCGTAGTCTGGGCGACCGCCTTGCCCGCCGCTCATGGTGGCAACGCCTGGGGCTGTGGCAAGGGTTGGCTGGTGCCGGCCTGGCAGCGAGCTTGTTGCTCGCCCTGGCATTGCTGACAGCACGCCCGCCTGTCACTACCTACCTGGTCGTGCTGGTGGCGCCCGCCACCCAGGCACCTGGCTGGGTGGTCCAGGCCCGTGACGCGGGTCAGGTCCAGCTGATTCCCTTGGACAAGTCCGAGGTCCCGGGAGACAAGGTCCTGCAGTTCTGGACCAAGGGTGATCAGTGGCCTGCACCGATCTCGCTTGGTCTGATCAAACCTGGGGAGCAGGTCACCGTGCCGCTGGAGCGCCTGCCTGCGGTTGAGCCCAACCAGTTGTTCGAGCTGACCCTGGAGAATGCGGGTGGCTCTGCCAGCGGGCGACCGACCGGGCCTGTGCAGTTCATCGGGAGGGCGGTCAAAGTACTCTGAGGGTCAGGCCTTTGAAGGTTTTGAGATTTGGCGTCCGACTCGGAATTGCCGGGGTCGCTTTGCGACCCTTTCGCGACACAAGGCCGCTCCTACAGGCTACCGCGTGCCCCTGTAGGAGCGGCCTTGTGTCGCGAAAGGGCTGCAAAGCAGCCCCGGCAATCTTGAACTAGAGCGACCATATCCCAAAAATTGCAAAAGCCTTGAAAGGAATGGTTCTAAGGGCCCACAGGGCTCCACCTGCGGGTAGCCTTTTCGCCCGGGCAGGCAATACTTCCCTGTACAGGCGCGTGTGTTGCTGATAACGCGAGCCGCGAGGAGGTGCGAGGTGAACAAACTATCAATCGTGGGTGCCGGTATCGTCGGTGAGGCAGCGGCCCAGGTCATCGCCCGGGACGCGCTCTGCCGGGAACTGGCGTTGATCGACGTCCAGGGTGAACTGGCGCAGGGCAAGGCGCTGGATGTCTGGCAGGCGGCGGTGGAGTCCGGGTCCGACACCAAGGTGCACGGCGGGTCGGATGCCCGGTTGCTGCAGGGTTCCGACCTGGTGGTGATCACCGCGGGTGTGCCGCGCAAGCCTGGCCAGTCGCGCCAGGATGTCCTGGCCATCAACCTGCCGATACTCGACGGCATCATGCGCGATGTGAAACAGCATGCGCCGAGCGCGACGGTACTGGTGGTGTCGAATCCGGTCGACGTGCTCACCTACCGGGCCTGGAGCCTCAGTGGCCTGGGCCGCGACAAAGTGTTCGGCCAGGCGGGAGTGCTGGATACCGCGCGCATGAAGTGCTTCATCGCCGAGCAGACCGGGTTTTCGGCACGGGATATCACGGCGCTGGTCCTGGGCGGGCACGGCGACAGCATGGTGCCGTTGATGCGCTATTGCACGGTCGGTGCGGTGCCGCTGGCGCACTTGCTGTCCAGTGAGCAGATCGAGCAGATCGTTGAGCGTACCCGTAAAGGTGGCGGCGAGATCCTTGCCCTGAAGAAGGTCGGCAGCGCCTGCGATGCGCCAGGCGTGGCGATCGCGCAGATGGTGGATGCGATTGCCAACGGGCGCAGCCGCATCCTGCCAGCGGTGGCGATTCTCGAGGGCGAGTACGGGCGCACGGATATCGCCATGGGGGTTCCCTGCGTGCTTTCCGACGAAGGCATCACGAAGGTGATCGAGCTGCCGCTGGATGCGCAGGAACAGGCGATGTTCGACCGCTCCGCGGATCAGGTGGCGCGGGATATTGCGGAGATGAAAGCGCTGTAGGTAGCCGTCACAGGTCCAGGGCGCCCCTGAGCAGAGCATCGAGCATGCCGGGCGCCTGCGGGTCGCGCTCGTCCAGCAGGCACACCGGAATCCCCTGCAACACCGCCTGCGAAGCACCCAGCCCCTCCCCCACCAAGGCCAGCGGGCAAGAGATCTCCATCTGCAACGAACGCAGTCGTTTCGCCAAGGCCGCGCTTACCGGCCCCTGCACCGCGACCACCAGCACCGCCGGCTGGATTGCCCCGCACACCAGCGCCAGCTCCTCCAGCGGCTGCCCAGCCCCCAGCACCTCGATGCGTTGCCGCCGATCGCTCAGCAGCAGGCCGGCACACAACAACTGCAGCTCGGCCAGGCCCTCGGCGCCGGCCAGCAGCACCCGTGGCGCATCGGCCTGGTTCATGTGCAGGCGCAACAGCAGGCGGGCGCGCAGGAAGGTGTCCAGGAACAGCCACTGGCTGCGCTCGCCGAAAGCCTCGCCTTCGGCCAGCTCGCGCCACACCGGCATGAACACCTCGTGCATCACCGAGGCCTTGGGCAACAGCGTGAACAGCTGCCCGTGAATGCCTTCCAGCGCCTGCGCGTCGAACGTCTTGGTCGCCCGGACAACGGCCTGGCGCCAGTCGTGAAAGGCATCGTCCTGCGCGGGGGGTGCCTCGGGCTGGCCGGCGAGCAGCCCGCCGACCTTGCTGATGGGCACGCCGTTGCCGGTCCAACGCAGGATGTCGCGAATGCGCTGGACATCCCTGGCCGTGTACAGCCGGTGTCCGCCTTCGGTGCGCTGAGGGCTGATCAGGCCATGCCGGCGCTCCCAGGCGCGTAACGTCACGGGGTTGATGCCGGTCAGGCTGACCACGTCGCGCATGGGCAGCAAGTCAAAGGAAGGGGCGTCGGTCATGGCCAAGGTTCGAATGGGTGAAGGCACATTCTAACTCCACGGGTACCTGTTGCGGCGAGCCTGCTTGGGTCATCATGGTCGGCAGACGCGCCCGAGGTTCTCGCACGGAAGCTACGCTGCGCATTCGCACACACGATCCGACAGGTGAGCTCCATGATCAACGCGAAACTCCTGCAACTGATGGTCGAACAGTCCAACGATGGCATCGTCGTCGCCGAGCAGGAGGGCAACGACAGCATTCTCATCTACGTAAACCCCGCCTTCGAACGGCTCACCGGCTACGCCACGGACGATATCCTCTACCAGGACTGCCGCTTTCTCCAGGGCACCGACCATGACCAGCCGGGCGTCGCCGCCATCGGCCAGGCGATCCGCGCAGGCCAGCCCTGCCGCCAGGTGTTGCGCAACTACCGCAAGGATGGCAGCCCATTCTGGAACGAGCTGTCGATCACGCCGGTACGCAACGAAGCCGACCAGCTGACCTATTACATCGGTATCCAGCGCGATGTCACGGCCCAGGTAGCCGCCGAGGAGAAAGTGCGCGAGCTGGAGGCGGAGGTCGCGCGCTTGCGCGAGGCGCTGGCGGCGACCGGACGCTGACGGAAAAGCTGTACAAGAAGATTGTATTTGTACAATTTTAGTCCTAGGCTTCAGTCATACCTGTACAACTAGCCATCGTTGTACAGGATTGTCCGGAGCCGCGCATGTCAGACTACCTGCAGCAGTTCACCGAATGCTTCGCCCGCCTGCACCGGGGCAACCTGGACTTGCTGGAAAACCTGTACAGCGAAGATGTCAGCTTTCGCGATCCGCTGCACCGGATCGATGGCCTGCCGGCCCTGAAGGCGTACTTCGCCCAGCTCTACGCCAACGCCCACGACATCCGCTATGCCTTCACCGGCGCCGACGAAGTCCGGCCCGGGCAGGGTTACCTGCGCTGGACCCTGCACTTTCGCCATCCCCGCCTGGCCAGCGGCCGGCCCATCAGCCTGCAGGGCTGCAGCCATCTGCAATGGCATCAACGTGTACAGATTCACCAGGACTACTTCGACGCCGGTGCCCTGCTCTATGAACATGTCCCGCTCATGGGCGGCGCCATTCGCTGGCTCAAGGGTCGGCTGGCATGAGCCGCTTTTGGCTGACCGGCGCCAGCAGCGGCATCGGCGCTGCACTGGCCGCACAACTGCTGGAACAGGGACACCAGGTAGCCTTGGGAGGCCGCTGCGCCGAGCGCCTGGCGCCCCTGCTCGAACGGTTTCCCGGGCAGGCGCTGGCGGCCCTTGGCGATATCGACGACCGCGAACGGCTGGCGTTGATCGCCGGGGAACTGCAGCAGGCCTGGGGCGCGCTGGACGGGGTCATCCTCAACGCCGGGACCTGTGAATACCTGGAGCCGGGTCGATTCGACCCTGACCTGGTCGAGCGCGTGATGCGCACCAACGTGCTGGGCCTGTGTCATTGCCTGGCCGTCGCCCTGCCCTTGCTGCGCCGTAGCGAACGCCCGCATGTCGTGGTGATGGGCAGCTCGGTGGCCTGGCTCGCCCTGCCCCGGGCCGGCGCCTATGGCGCGTCCAAGGCCGCCGTGCGCTACCTGGTCGAATCACTGCGCATCGACCTGGCCAATGAAGGCATCGATGTCACCCTGGTCAGCCCTGGATTCGTCGACACGCCCCTGACCCGACGCAACGACTTCCCCATGCCCCAGCGCTGGACGGCGCAACGCGCCGCCCGCCATATCGCCCGACGCCTGCCCGGGCGGCCACTGGAAATCAACTTTCCCGCTGCGTTCACCCTGGCCCTGCGCCTGCTCGGCGCGCTACCACCGCGTTGGCGCCTGGCGCTGGGTCGACGCCTGGCAAGACGGCCACAGGAATAGCCCCCATGCGCATCGCGATCATTGGCAGCGGCATCGCCGGCCTGACCTGCGCCCACCTGCTGTCGCGCCGCCACGAGGTCACGCTGTTCGAGGCCGACGACTGGATCGGCGGCCACACCCATACCGTCGAAGTGCCCTGGCGTGGCGAGCGCCACGCGGTGGATACCGGCTTTATCGTGTTCAACGACTGGACCTACCCGAATTTCATCCGCCTGCTCGACCAGCTCGGGGTCGCCTCGCGTCCGACCCAGATGAGCTTCTCGGTGCATGACCCGGACAGTGGCCTCGAATACAACGGCCACAACCTCGACACCCTGTTCGCGCAACGGCGCAACCTGCTGTCGCCGGGATTCTGGGGCATGCTGCGCGACATCCTGCGTTTCAACCGCCAGGCCCTGGCCGACTTGGACGGCGGGCGCATCGATCCGTCCACCACCCTGGGCGGCTACCTCCAGGCACAGGGCTACGGCCGGCGCTTCGTCGAGCACTACATCGTGCCGATGGGCTCGGCGATCTGGTCGATGTCACGGGCGGACATGCTCGGTTTTCCCCTGCAGTTCTTCGTGCGCTTCTGTCGCAACCATGGGCTGCTGTCGGTGAACCGGCGTCCGCAGTGGCGGGTCGTCGAGGGTGGTTCGCGCAGCTATGTCGCACCGCTGTGCCGGCCGTTCGCCGAGCGCATCCGCCTGGCGTGCAAGGTCGACCGGGTGAGCCGCGACGAAGGCGGCGTCACCCTGCACGGCAAGGCCGGTAGCGAGCGCTTCGACAACGTGGTGTTCGCCTGCCACAGCGACCAGGCCCTGGCCTTGCTGGAAGCGCCCAGCACCCTTGAGCGCGCGGTGCTCGGGGCCATCACCTACGCCAGCAACGACGTGCTGCTGCACACCGACACCCGCCTGCTGCCGCGCCGGCGCAAGGCCTGGGCCAGCTGGAACTACCGCCTGGGCGGTCCCGAACAGGCCCCGGCCGCGCTGACCTACAACATGAATATCCTGCAAGGCATCCAGGCCCCGGTGACCTTCTGTGTCAGCCTCAACCAGACCGCGCAGGTGGACCCGGCTCGGATCATCGCCCGCTACCACTACGCCCACCCCCAATACAGCCTCGCCGCCACCGCCGCGCAGGCCCGCCAGGCCGATCTGCAGGGCCAGCGCCACAGCTACTACTGCGGCGCCTACTGGGGCAACGGCTTTCACGAGGACGGCGTGGTCAGTGCGCTCAAGGTCGCCGAGCACTTCGGAGAGCAATTGTGAACAGCAGCCTGTGCCCGGGCTGGGTCAGCCATCGGCGCCTGGGGCCTTGGCCGCATGCCTTCCGCTACCGGATCGGCATGTTCTACCTGGACCTCGACGAGCAGGCCCGGCTGCTGGGCCTTTCGCGCTGGGTGGGACGCTGGCGGCTGGCGCCCCTGAGCTGGCGCGAGACCGACTACCTGCCGGCGTTGACCGGCAAGGGCGAGCCGCTGGCCCAGGCCGCCCGCCGGCTGGTCGCCCAGGCCACCGGCCAGGTTCCCGAAGGCCCGGTGCGCCTGCTGACCCAGCTGCGCAGCTGGGGGCTGTCGTTCAACCCGGTGAGCCTGTACTTCTGCCATGACCGCGACGAACAGCTGACGGCGATTCTGCTGGAAGTGCGCAACACGCCGTGGCGCGAGCGTTTTCACTATGTGCTCCCGGTGCGGGACGGTCTTGACCAGCCATTCATCATGGCCAAGGCCTTCCACGTGTCGCCGTTCCTGCCAATGGCCATGGACTACCACCTGCGTTTCCATCTGGATGCGCAGCGGATTCACGTGCACATGGAGAACTGGCGAGACGGCCAGAAGGTCTTCGAAGCCGACCTCGCCGTGCGTCGCCAGCCGCTGGACCGCGCCGCGTTGCATCGCTACCTGCTGTCCTTCCCCTGGATGAGCCTGCGCACCGTTTCAGCCATCTACTGGCAAGCCCTGCGCCTGTTGCTCAAGCGTGTCCCCGTTCACGACCACACCGCCAGCCAGGGCACCCTGGCGCTCGGCCATCACCGCGAGGAGCCCGACCATGTCGAACCCCACCCTGAGCGTTAGCAAATCCGCAGGCCTCACACCGCTGCTGGGTGGGCTGGCCCGCAGCGCGGTGCTGGCGCAACTGGGCAAGCTGCGCCACGGCCACTTGCGGCTGCGCGAAGGGGGGCAGCAATGGAGCTTCGGCGACGCCGCCAGCCCGCTGCAGGCCGAAGTGGAAATTCTTGAGGATGCCGCCTGGAACCTGGTGGCCGGCAATGGCTCGATCGGTGCCGGCGAAGCCTACATCCACGGCTACTGGCACAGCCCGGACCTGGCGACCGTGACTCGACTGTTCGTGGC
Source organism: Pseudomonas carassii (assembly GCF_036324045.1). Taxonomy (NCBI): domain Bacteria; kingdom Pseudomonadati; phylum Pseudomonadota; class Gammaproteobacteria; order Pseudomonadales; family Pseudomonadaceae; genus Pseudomonas; species Pseudomonas carassii. The sequence goes on from NZ_JAZDCT010000003.1 coordinate 130,890, forward strand.
CAACCTGGAGGTACTGGACGCCCTGGAAGGTGGCCTGGCGCGCCTGGGGCGTCCCCTGCTACGACTGCTGCATCGCCTGAACCGCAACAACCGACGCGGCGCCAAACGCAATATCCTGGCCCACTACGACCTGGGCAACGTCCTGTTCGAACACCTGCTCGATCCGACCATGATGTACTCGGCGGCCCAGTTCGAGCACCCCGAGCAACCCCTGGAGCAGGCCCAGTTGAACAAGCTGGAGCAGATCTGCAGCAAGCTCGAACTGAGTGCGCGGGATCACCTGCTGGAGATCGGCAGCGGCTGGGGCAGCCTGGCGATCCACGCCGCGACCCGACATGGCTGCCGGGTCACCACCACGACACTCTCCGAAGCCCAGTACGCCTTCACCCTGCAGCGCGTCCAGGCATTGGGACTGGAACAACGCGTGACGGTGTTGCGCCAGGACTATCGCGACCTGGCAGGCAGCTTCGACAAACTGGTCTCGATCGAGATGATCGAAGCCGTCGGCCACCGTTACCTACCCGTGTACTTTCGTCAGTGCGCCGCGCTGCTCAAGCCCGACGGGTTGATGCTCCTGCAGGCCATCACCATTCGCGACCAGCGCTACGCCCAGGCCCGGCGCTCGGTGGACTTCATCCAGCGCTACATCTTCCCCGGCGGCGCCCTGCCGTCGCTGAGCGTGCTGCTCGACACCGCCAGCCGCCAGACAGGGCTGAACCTCGTGCACCTGGAGGACTTCGGCCTGGACTACGCCCGCACCCTGCGCCACTGGCACGACAACCTGCGCCAGGCACGCGGTGTGCTGGCGGCGCTCGGCTACGACGAAATGTTCCAGCGCCTGTGGGAGTATTACCTGTGCTATTGCCAGGGCGGATTCGAGGAGCGAGCCATCGGCGTCGCCCAGTTGCTGTGGGCCGCCCCCCTGGCACGGCGCGCTCCGTTGCCCGGGCACTGACCCATGCGCCATGGCTGGCTGATCGCCAATGCCCTGTGGCTGCAGGCAGGCTGGTGGCTGTGTGTGCTCGGGGCACGATGGCCCGGGTTGTTGTTTGTGGTGCCGCCGATCATGGCGCTGCATGTGTACCTGTGCCAGGATCGCCCTGGCGAAGCACGGGCGCTACTGCGCGTGACGCTGGCCGGCTGCCTGCTGGATAGCCTGCTCGGCGCGCTTGGCGTGTTCGCTTTCGACAGCCGTCCGCTGCCCGTGTGGCTTGCAATGCTGTGGCTGGTGTTGGCCAGCGGCCTGCGCTACAGCCTGGCCTGGGTCGGCCGACCGTTCTGGCGCGGGGCGCTGCTCGGCGCTTTGGGCGGACCGCTGGCCTATCTGGCCGGTGCCCGGTTGGCGCAGGTCGACCTGCCGTTGGGCGTGATCACCACCGCCACGCTGCTGGCGCCGATCTGGGCACTGCTGCTGCCCTCGCTGGTACGCCTGGCGGCGTGGCGCTGACCGGCCACAGGACCATGAACCATTTACCCATTCATTGCGGTAGAGTGTCGGTCGGTAGTCAATCCACAACAGGATGGATACCAAGGCCTATCCCCCAGCGTGACAACCTAAAGGACTAGCAATGGCGATTCGAATAGACATGATGGTCGGGCCAGGGGAAGAAGAACGCGCAGCCATCCTCAAGCCTTTGCGGGCTCATAACACTTCCCGAGCAGGCGATCCCAAGCCAGAGAGCATCGCTCTGCTGGTGCGTGACGAGGTGACCGACGAGATCATTGGCGGGCTTCATGGGGAGGTTTTCTATCGCTGGTTCTTCATCGAGTTGCTCGCCATACCTGAGCAGACCAGAGGTCAAGGCACAGGCTCACGCCTGATCCGCATGGCGGAGGATGTCGCGCGTGAAAGGGGCTGTGTCGGCCTCTGGCTCGACACGTTCGATTTCCAGGCCCCCGAGTTCTACAAGCGACATGGGTTCACCGAGTTCGGGCATCTCGATGATTTCCCTCCCGGCCACAAGCGTTTTTTTCTTCGCAAACAATTCGACTGACGGATCATCCGGGGAGCGACTCACCCTTAGGCGACGCAAGACCTGTTTGCCGCAGGGCTATTTTCCCTGCAGATCCTGATTGTCGAGGCTTGGAACAGGCTACTACCCTTTGCCGTGCTTAGTACTTCGAAGATCGTGCCACATATGCACCTTCGAGACGAACCGATCCCCTACCGCCACGGCCAGTGGCTCCAGCCCGAAAGGGCTGAACCCCATCCGCTCGTAGAGTTTTTGTGCGCCTGTATTGCCCTCTGTCACAGTGAGCTGGACCAGCAAAAGCTGCGGCTGAGCGCTCGCAAAGGCCAGGACAGTGCGCAAAAGGTCATGTCCGAGGCCTCTTTCACGATGAGCGAGTGGGACGTACATCCCGAAGAGCGTGGATTTGTGGCTGGCCTTCATCCTCTTCTCCATGGAAAGGCCGGCGACACCAAGTAAATGCTCACCTTCAAAAGCGCCGAACACTGCGTCGGCAGCATCAGGTCCGGTACTCAATCTTTTCTCCCACCAACTGATTGGCAGGGCTTCACGCTCATCGGCATCAGAGGTAAAGGCATCGGGATGAAGACGGTAGGCCTTGAGCATCAGTTCCCGGTAGACAGCTGCATGATTCGGCGTCAGTCGTTTGATTAACATTGTCAATGGAAGCTCCTTTCCTGACACCACGTATACATTGGGATGCATGAGTTCCATCCCATTTGGTCAAGACAACGATTGTATCAACCTGGAGCTGCGTTGGCTGGGTGACGCCAGGTGCGCCTACGCCTGGGTCGGTGAGCACCCGGCTCATCGATTGTCCTAATGCCCGGCGTGCAATGCTAATTTCAATCGTCCCCGGTGAACGCTCTAGACTGCCGGCTCACCACCCCAGGAGCCCACATGATGCATGGCGAAACCTCGATTGAAAAACTCCTCCAGTCCATGAAACCCGTACTCAACGACGGTGAGTATGTCTTTGCCACGGTCACCGACGCCTCACAACTGCAAGACCTGAACATTGTCGGCAGCTTCAGGGAGCACGAAGGCTGGACGGTCATCCTCGAGCGAACGGTCGCGGACGCGATGCAACTGCCCTACACCTACGTGTGCGCCTGGATCACCCTGACCGTCCACTCATCCCTCGAAGCCGTGGGCCTGACCGCGGCGTTCGCCACCGCGCTGGGCAAGGCCGGCATCAGCTGCAACGTGGTGGCGGCCTATCACCATGACCACATCTTTGTCGGTGTGGATGACGCCCAGAGCGCCATGGCCGTATTGAGGGCACTTTCAAGCAGCGCCAACCAAGCCTGAGCGATTGGCGCTGTCAGAACCAACGCGGTGCCCCGTTCCAACCAGGGCAGGTTCACTCTGCGCCGGACAGCCCCAACCCAGCGCTCACCGCCGACTGACCCTCGTCACCGACATGGGGAATCAGCGCGCTGGCCTCCAGGTCCGACATCAGCTCGGTGAGCATCTGCCGCTGGTTCTCGGTGATCGGCGGCGGCACGTACCAGGCGGCCACGCTCAGGCCCTCGCGCTTGTAGCTGAAGGTGCGCAGCAGTTGACCGTGCTTGTAGACCTGGCCGGTGAGGTTGTGCACATAGCTGTAGGGCATCGGGAAGGTCAGCAAGGTCAACGCGTTGAGTGCCACCAGCACCCCTCCCCCTTTGCCCGGCGGCTGAGTGATGACCAGGCCATAGCCTTTGCGGGGGAATCCATGGTCGACGAAGGAAAACGCAGCGGACGACCTGACCGCCGCGGTCAGCTCGTTGCGCTCCTGGATGTCGAAGCGCGTGTAACCGTCCGGCATCACCACCAGGCTCATCGGCACATAGGGTTTTTCCGCGTGGTAGCCCAGCGGCTTCATCGATGGGTTGCAGCCGCCCAGCGCCAGCAGCCCCGCAGCGGTCAGCCCCAACGTGTACAGGCGATTCATCGCTGCGCCTGCGGCGCATTGCCCGCCAGGCTCGCGGCCTGCATGTCACGGGCGAAGGCGCGGGCGACGCGGCGGATGTTTTCCTGGCGCTCGGGAATACCGAGATCGAGCAGCCAGGCGTACTTGGCCATGTAGTTTTCATAGTGGTAGCGGTTCAGCACCTTGCCGTCGCGCATCACGGTGAAGTCGGCCTTGGTGTCCATGTCATTCTGCAACGGCAGCAGGAACAAGGTGGCGGCACTGAGGAACAGCAACGGCATGGGCGCGACCTTGCGCTGAGCATCCAGCTTGACCATCACCTGGGTTTGCCCTTCGGCGGCGCTGCCGCTTTCGACACTGCTGAACACACCGCTTTCACGCAGGTAGTTGCGCAATTCGTAACTGTGCTCGAGCGAATCGACCATCACCGTGATCGGCGGCAGGTAATCCTGGCCGTCCCTGATCTGCGGGTCGGGGAGGGTCTGGGTGCCGGCGCAGCCGCCCAGCAGCAGGCCAGCGGTGAGAAGCAGGGACTTTTTCATTGTTTGGACTCCTGATTGCCTGGCTTGTCATCCGCCGGGCCGGCCACGGGCAGCGCCACGACGAAGGGAAACGCCGGCGCCATGTTCAGACTCAACGCCTGCAAGGTTGGCAAACCGGGATTCTGCCGCCGTGCAATCACTTCATCCCTTGGCTGCTGGTCGCCATGGAAGAACATGCAGGCCGAAGTTCCGAGGCAGCGCGAGCGGAACTCGCCGATGTAATACGCCTTGCCCGCCTCCAGGTGCATGGGCACCAGGAATTGCTCCCGCGCCTGGAGGGTGCTGTAGGCGCCGTTGAAACCCGTCCAGAAGAACTGGAAATCGTAGAATTCGTAGTCGCCGGGCTTGAGCGGCATGACGAAGACGCTGGCCTCGCCGGGGAGCGCGTTCTTGTCGTTGCCGCGTACCTCTTCGATGTCCTTCGGGGTATGTTCCACCTCGGCGTGGCCCCACCAGGCCGCCGCGCCGTATTGCGAGCCGCGCTTGCGCAACAGGATCCGCTGGTTGGTGTAGGCACTGTCGCGACCTAGCGGACCGATACTGCCGACCAGGTACGCGACCGGATCGCCTGCGGCCGGTAGCAGGGGCGCAGTGACGAGGACCGGAGACTTGGCGGCGCAGCCCGTCAACAGGGCAAGGGGTAACAGACGTGCGAATGCACGGAGAAATCCAGGCATGAAAAGTCCTTGGAGGGGATCACGTTCCATCGGTTGCCGACGGTAGGTCGAGGGGTGACTGCTGCCGGCTGTGGGGGCGCGATGATATAGCGCAGCGGGTCATCAGGCGAGTGGCAGTTATAGCTATTTGCCACCCCGCGATCCAAGGATGCTGCCTGTCAGTTTGCACGCGCCTCGCCCGCCAGCCCTTGCCAGGCGCGCAGCACCGCATAACCCCGCCAGGGCCGCCAGCCCTGCGCGGCCTGCGTAGCGGCGCTGGCACTGCTCACGCCCAGGGCCTTCTGCAATGCCACGTCACCCGCCGGAAACGCATCGGGCCAGCGCAGCGCGCGCAAGGCGATGTACTGGGCCGTCCAGTCGCCGATACCGGGCAAGGCACGCAACTGGGCGCAGGTGGCCGCGACATCGACGCCGGGGCTCAGCACCAGGCGCCCCTCCCCCACGGCCTCGGCCAGGGCCTTGAGCGCGGCTTGACGCTGGCGCGTGATGCCCAGTCGGCCAAGGGCGTCACCACTGGCCGCCGCCAGACTGGCCGGTGTGGGGAACAGACGGTCCAACGCTGCGACGGGGGTCTGAATGGGTTCGCCAAAAGCGGCGACCAAGCGCGCACCCAGCGTGCGTGCGGCGACCACGGTGATCTGCTGGCCGAGCACAGCGCGCACCGCTAGCTCGAAGCCGTCCAGCGCACCTGGAACACGCATGCCTTCGCTTTGCGGGAAGGTGACCTGCAACACGCTGTGGATCGCCACTGGGTCGGCATCCAGGTCGAACGCGGCTCGCACGCGGTTGATCAGCGTGGGCAGCACGCTGGCCAGGCTGTCACTGATCGTCACCAGTGCCTGGGCGCGCTCGTCATCAAGGCTCACACTCAGCCAGCCGCTGCACGCCTGCGAGCCCTGCACAAGACGCAGGGTGCGCGTGTAGCTCCGGCCCTCCACCCACTCCAGGCCCGGGATGGCGCGCAGGCGCAGGAAACCCAGCATCGCCCCCACGTCATAGGGCGGGCGCCAACCCAGGCGAATGCTCACCCCTTGCCCATTCGCGGTCGACCGCGCGCGACGCAGCATACTGGGGTTCAGGCCATAATGCTGCGAGAACGCATCGTTGAACCGCCGCACACTGCCAAAGCCACTGGACAGCGCCACCTGGGTCATCGGCAGCTGCGTGTCGGCGATCAGTTGCTTGGCCGCCAGCAGGCGCCGGGTCTGCAGATACTGCAGCGGCGAGACACCGAAGTGCGCCTCGAAGATGCGTCGCAGGTGGCGATCGCTCACCCCCAGGCGCTGCGCGATGTCGACCATCGTGCGCACGAGCTGCGGCTCGTCCATCAAGCGTGCCGCCTGCACGGCCAGGATGCGCGAGGCATCCTCGGTGCTCCACGCCGCTGCGCGCGGCGCCAGCTCGGGACGGCAGCGCAGGCACGGCCTGAAGCCCGCCGCCTCGGCCTGGGCGGCATGACGGTAGAAACGCAAGTTGTCGCGCCGTGGCGTCTTCACCCGACATACCGGCCGGCAATAGATGCCGGTGCTGGTGACCGCGGCGAAGAAGGCGCCATCGAAGCGCGCGTCGTGCGCCTTCAGGGCCAGGTAGCAGGCATCGCTTTCGGGAGACTCGATGAGGTTTGTCATGAACGACATCCTATGCCCTGGATTCGTTTGAGGCTCGCCATTTTCGGACATATGGCTCACAGGGTTTCCCCTATCCTGCAGACAACAAAAAATCCGATGCCTTGCGGCATCGGATTCTCATCGATCGATCATCTCGGCAGGCCTCGACTGCCGACCCTCAGGCACGTCTGCCCGATGCGGGTTCGATCAGGCGCCGGTCGGTGCCTTGCGGGTGCGTGCGGGCGCCTTGGTACCGTTGATCAGCGGCCCGTAGCGTCGGCTGAACTCCTGGTTGTAGGGCACGTGGTCCTTGTTGACCCCGTTGTCCCAGTTGACCGACCAGGTCATCAGGCCCTTGATCGACACGCCCTTGGCATACAGGCGCTTGAACGCGTTGGTCACCGCCGTCGGGTTGACCACGTAGCCGGTGGCGGCGGCGTCGACGTTGGCCGGCAGGCCGATGACGAACTTGTCGGCCGGGATCCGGGTGAAGCCGCGGGTGCCGCTGACCAGGCTTTCGGTCAGGTAGAAGAGGAAGTCCTCTTTGAGCGCATCGTTGTTCTGGGCAATCCAGGCGCCCCTGCCGTTGTTGGCCTCCTGCACCCACAGCCCGTCGCCACCCTGGTTGTAGAACTGCGGGGCGATGAAATCGTAGTACCCCTCCAGTGCCTTGAGGTAGTCGACGTAGCGCCCGGCGCTGGTCAGGTAGGGGAACTCCGGTGCCATGCTGATGATGAAATGCTTGCCCTCGGCGGCATAGTGATCCTTCACCAGCTTCAGCGCGGCGGGCAGGACGGTCTTGTTGGCGGCGAAGTCGATCGCGCTCTGTTCAAGATCGATGTCCAGCCCGTCGAAACCGTAGGTTTCCACCAGGCGGATGATTTCATTGGCCAGCGGCTGCTCGTGGCCCGGGTTCAGCGCGATATGCGCATCGGCACCGCCCAGGGACATCAGCACCGCCCTGCCCTGGCTGTTGAGCACGCCGACCTGGCGGCGGAACTCGGCATCGGACAGGTTGTACGGCTTGAAGGTCGGGATGCCGCTGCCCTTCATGAACGCCACGGCCACCACGTTGTAGTCGCGCGGCACCTCCTCCAGGCTCATGTTGGCGAACTGCCCACGCTGGTAGCCGTCCGCAGGACCCGCCGGCCAGTTGTGCCAGTAGCCCATGAGGATCTTCTTGCCCTCGAGGCTGGGCATGCGCGAGGCGGCGTCGTCCCGCGCGGCCTTCAGTTGGGTAAAGTCAATCTTTGACATGTTCCAATCCTTTAGAACGTGTGGAAGATCCGCGGACTTACTTGAAGTCGACGTCGAAGGCCTGATAGAAGGCGTTGCCGGTGTTGGCGACGATCCACATCAGGACGATCACATGACGGCCTTTCTTGTTGGCCGGCAGCTTCACTTCGTGGTCGACCTTGGCCTTCAGCTCGCCGGCATGGCTGTAGTACGGCACCTGCGGGTAGAAATCCTCGGCGAACGGCTTGTCCTCCAACTGCGCACGGGTAATGCGCTGTTTCGGGTCCCAGCCGTCCTTGGTGATCAGCCAGCGATAGCCGCGGGTGGTGTGCGGCGCGGTGTAGCGCCAGGTCACCTTGAACAGTTGCCCGGGGTCGACGTTGACCAGCGGCCAGGTGAAGGCGCGGTTGAGCTTCTTGCTCATCTCCTCATCGGTGAAGTTGACGCAGTCGCGGGCGTCGGTCTTGCCACCGCTGAGGATGTAGCCGTCGGCGGGCGGGGCGACGCTCGGGTTGTCCGACTGGAACGGTGCGGGGAACGGGCCGGCCGCCAGGGCCGGGAAGTTCTTGCCGCCTTCCATTTCGTCAACCTGCCAGCCGCTCAGCACGCCGAGGTCGATGGCGACGGCGCCGCGGGAGGCCGGGGAAGTGACGCGGCCATGGCGAAGTGGGTTCTGGTTTTGTGGTTGGTTCATGTTCATAGCTCCATTTGATTTGAGAACTCTCCCTTTCCGAAGGAGAGGCCTTCAAACTAACGGAGCTGGATTTATTGTCCACGGGGCGATTTTGCGCACTGAAGCCGACCGTTGGGAGAAATCCCAATAAACACTGGATGTTTATACAGTATCGCTATGCTTCTCCTACTCATCCTGGAGCAAATCACCTACATACCCAAGCGGCGCATGCCCCTGTAGGAGCGGCCTTGCGTCGCGAAAGGGCTGCGCAGCAGCCCCGGCAATTTCGAGAGTGGCTCAGCACCTGGGGCCGCTGCGCGCCCCTTTCGCGACGCAAGGCCGCTCCTACAGGGATTGCGTATGGCCCGAGGGGACTGTCAGCCGACAAGGTAGCGGCGCCGCTTCGACCGGTAATTTTCCGGATCCAGATGCGCCGGCAGCCATTGCCCAGCCTGCGCCTTGAGGTAGTTGCCGGTGTTCCCGGGCCGGGCCTGGTACTTGGCCGCCAGATAACGCGCGTAATGGTGATCGAACAGGCGCATGAACTCGCCGAAGTAGATGTCCGCCACCCGGGTGTCGCCGTGGATCACCAGCATGTTCTCGTCGTTCTTCTCCTGGGAGGCGGCGCTGAAGTTCGCCGACCCGGTCACCACCGTGGGCTGCTCGCCCAAAGGGTCGACCAGCAGGTACTTGGTATGCACGAAGTCGTTGCTGTTGAGCGGGTTGTCACGCTCCTTGAGCGCGTTGGTCAGCGGGTTGTCCTCGCCCAGGTAGCTGCCGGCGGCGAAGATCACGTCACCGTCGGTGCCAATGTCCTCGGTCTTCCTGAGCGGATCGTCCTTGATCACGTAGCGCAGCACATCGTTCTGCGCCTGGAGCACCTTCTGCAACTCCGGGGCGATCTCGAACGCGGCGGTGAAGCACACCAGCTGCCGGGCGGCGCCGGCCAGGTCCGCGTACCACTGCAAGGTTTTCTGCGCCTGAGGCGTTTCCTTGCGCTCGCGGGGGCTGAACAGCGGGTAGGTGCCCGGCTGCAACGGCAAGGCGGGCAACGGGCTGGCCTGGGCGTTGGGCGCGCGCAGCCTGGCCGGGGTCATGTTCTGTTGCAGCCGTGTCCAGTAGTCCAGGTATTGCCGGGCGATGATGGGGTCGTGGACGACATGGCCGACATTGGAGTGACCGAAGATCCCGCCAGCCGAGATATTGGTCGAGCCGGTCCAGACGCTGACCGGCTGGCCGTCCTTGAGCAGCACGATGAACTTGTTGTGGCGAATGCCTTCGCTGACTGTGCGCGGATGCACCCAGGCCTGCAGGCCGGCCTGCTCGATGGTGGCCAGGTTGTTCGCCTTGTACTTGCTGTGGGCATCGAAGACGACCTGCACGTCGCCCTCGCGGGCGGCCTCGCGCAGGGCCTGGGCAACCGGTAGATACTGGAACTCGTAGAAGGCCGCGCGCAGGCCCATGCCCTTCACGCCGCCACGCCCGATGAAGTCGAGCAGGGCCTCGTACAGGCCCCGCGAAAGCCATTTCATCGGCTTGGAGGTCGGCGCATCGGGGTCGGGAGCGACGTTGTCGAACTCCCTGGCATAAGCCTGGGAGCCGATCACGCCGCGGTTGAAATGGATATCATGTCCCAGGCCCTCGTCGGCCGGCGCAAGCGTGGGTTCACAGCGCACGCGCACCGCGACGCCCCGGGCTTCGTCGATGCGCAGGTTCTTGGGTTCGCCGAACACCGGCAGCACCCTGTACTCGTATTCCCCACCGGCGGCGGCGGTGTAGTCGGCCCACAGGAAACTCTGGATCGGATGCTCGCTGGTCGGCACCAGCGTGCCCGGTGGCAGCCCCTTGTCCTTGTCGGCGAAGCGCTTGAGGCCGCGCAGGTAGTATTGGGTCCGCAACTTGCCGGTCGCGTCGAAGTACCGGCGGTGTACGGCAAAACCCAGCAGGTTCTGCTCGCCGACCAGTGCCTCGAGGCTCGGCGGCGTGACGAAGTCCCAGGCCAGGAACACGACATGGGTGCCGGCGATGGCGCGGATGCGCAGGTAGTCGCCAGTGGCGGATGCTCGCATGGGGGCACTCCTTGCAGGCCGGTTACTGGAACGGCGTCCTGACCTTGATCGATTGATTGTCAGGGGTCCCGCCGCTCGGGCACGGGATCGGGGCAAGCTGCTTGTCCAGACACACCCAAAGCTCCTTCAGACGGTTGCCCGAACCCACCGAGACCCGCAGGCTCTGTGCCGGCAACGCGGGGTTGCGGGCCAGGAAGGCCTGCTTGATGTCGCTGACCTTGGCGTTCACCAGTTGATTGGGGCCGGGGTCGCTGCCGAGCATGGCTTGCGTATCGGGACGGCGCAACGTGTCGTAGACCCGCTGGATATCGGCGAAGTAGCGGTCGGCGGTCGACCAGCCACAGGTGCCGTGGGCCTGCCATTCGTTCTGCATCAGGTCCGGCCCCGGCATCATGCACAGGTGCTGCCTGACCAGTGGTGCCGGCAGCGAGCCGACGCTCTGGCAGTTGCGAGGATGATCCTGGTTGGACTTGGCATAGCGGTTCTGCGGCCACAGGCCATGCACCACCCATTCGAACCGGTTGCCGGAGAAGCACTGGAAGGCATGCTTGTCCCGTTGCGCCTTGGGCTTGTTGCGCTGGCTCTCGCAGTGTTCCGGCGACCAGGACAGCACCAGCGCCAGGTAATCGGTGGGCAGGTCCTTGTTGACGTAATCCACCGGGCGCACCGGTGCGGGCTCGACGACGTCGGGCAACGCGCAGATTTCCTCGGCGAGAATCGGCGAGGCGGCGGCCAGCCAGCCCCAGAGCAGTGTTCTAGCCCAGGCGCAATGCCGTGGTGTTCCTTGCATGATGACCTCCTTGTCGGGTTCGACAGGCTCCGTGCCTGTCGCTCGTTCAAACCCGTCAGGTGATGGTGTAGCGCGAATATGACGATTCGTCAGTGGGACTTTGCTGTATCGTTCGTCCCTGCCGTACCACCAGGCGCCAATGAAGCGATAAAACATGAATCGTCGTAAAAAGATCAACCAGCTGTTGAAAGCCCACGCCAAGAAGGCCAGCGCCAAGCTGGCGCCGAAAAACCGCAACACCTACATCTCCAAGGCCGACCGGCTGAAGCTGGCGGCCGAAGCCAGCCTGGGCGCCGAGCAGGCCAGCGCAGACAGCGCCTCCCCCGCACAGCCCTGAGCCTGATGATGACAACACCTGCAGAGATAGCGAGCGATGCGATGGACCTGAAATTCAGCCACGTGGACGTGCTGGTCGCCGATCTGCAGGCCGCTTGTACCTACTACGCCCAAGTGCTGGGCGCCGAGATCTCGCGCACGCTCGTCTGGGAGCGCGGCGGCCTGCACGTACACTACGCCATCGCCCGGGTCGGCCAGGAGCGCTTCATGCTGGTGCAGCCGCTGGCGGGCAACCTCAAGGACCTGCTCGACAGCCACGGCGAAGGGATGATCTATCGCCATTGCTACTCCACGCCGGACATCGAGCAGGCCTACGACCAACTGACGGCCAACGGCATCCAGCCCGAGGACGAGAACGGCAAGCCGCTGGCGCGCGAGCACCTGCAGTCGCCTGCCGGTGCCCGCATCATCTGGCTGCCGAAGCGTTTCGGGCATTTCTCGATCGAGATCATCGAGGCGCAGGCGCTCGAAACCTTCATCGAGGAGGCGTTCCTCCCGCAGGCCTGAGTCAGAACGTGTACTGCACCCCGACGGTCGAGGTGACCGGCGTATCCTGGCGGATGATCGGGCTGTGGCGAACCTGATCGGTGTAGTGCATCACATTCACGCTGGCGATGGTCGACCAGTGCGGGTCGAACCGGTGCATCCACGACAGCTCGCCCGAGTAAGCATAGATGCCCTTGTCCGCCTCGAATCGATCGAAATCGGTGTTGTCGCTTTGCTGGGCAGTGACGCCGAAGTAGGTCTGGTTGTACTTGGCCTGCCCCGCATGCGCATTGAGGCCCAGGGTGACCATGTCGGCGTCGCTCTGGTGCAGCGTATTCAGCAGGCCGAACTGGTAGCTGTTGCCGCGCTTGTAGCCACCGGTGCGCAACTCGGCGCCGGCGGTGACCGCCAGCCAGGGCAGGACCTGCTGGGCCAGGTCGATGTTGACCACCGTCGCCCCCCCTACCGCCCCCATGCCTTTCAAATGGTCCGAGCCATCGCGGTACTTGCTGTCACCGTCGGCACGGCCGAAGTCGTAGCCAAGCGAGAGGCTGGCGCTGAAGCCGTTGTCGAACTGATGCTGGACGCCCAAGCCCTTGAGGCTGTCGGCGAAGAAGATGCCGCGCTGGACGGTCACCGATGGCAACAGGTGGCCCTGGCTGCCCTTCGCGCCCATGTAGCGCGGCGCGGCATGCAGGGCGAAGCCGGCGGTAACCTGGGTCTCGTCGCCCCAGAGGCTGTCCGGCGCAGTCTTTTCCTGGGCGCTGGCCTGGCTGCAGGCAAGCGCCGCGTTGAGGGCAAGCGAAGTGCCCAGTATCTTCCTGATGGACGTTGATTCGAACATGATCATGACTCGCTGGATAAGGTTCTCGACACCACGGGAAACGCACCGGCATTGCGCGGTGCATTTCAACGGGGGCGAACTTTAGCGAGGCTCTGTCAACGTTCCTTCCAGCGATTGTCAAGGTCGTGTGAAGATGCCCGATTTTTCTGGGCGGGCCTTAGCTGTCCTTGCCCAGCACATAGCGGTCGAACTGCTGGATATGCTCATCGAGGTTGTCCTCAAGCATCATCCGGTACTGCTCGCAGAAGTACTTCAGCAGCTCCTCCCGCGCGGCGGCCATCTCCTGTGCCGACTTGAAGCTGCGCGCCGTCATCCAGGCATTGAAGCGACTGGCGGCGAAGGTCATCGAAGCGCTGACCTTGCCGAGGTCCTCGAGCTTTTCGATCTGCTGGTTGGCCAGTTCGATATGCGCGTCGGCGCGGTCGTAGAAGGCCTGGTCGGTGGCTTGTGCCATGGCGGTATACCTATTGGAGACGTTTGCTTCAGGCTGTCTTGGCCTGAACAGTGAACAGGCTGGCCCCCAGCGTCATGAACGACACGCCGAACAGGCGGTTCATCAGGCGCGCGCGGTTCGGTGCGGCCAGCTGGCGTTTCAAGGCCTGGGCCAGGGTGACATAGAAAGCATGGGAGAGCATCGAGCACAGGGCGAAGGTGACCACCAACAGACCGAGCTGGCCGTCGGCGCCGTGGCCGGTGCGCATGAACTGCGGCAGGAAGGCGGCGAAGAACAGGATCGCCTTCGGATTGGTCAGCGCCACCGTCACGCCGTTGAGCAGCAGCCGGCGATTGCTGGCGATGGCCTTGGTCGGCTGCTCCAGCTGGTCAAAGGCGCTGGTGCGACTCTTCCATTGCTTGATGCCCAGGTAGATCAGGTAGCTCGCGCCGAGCACCTTGAGCAGCAGGAAGGCCGTGGCCGAGGTTTGCAGCAGCACCCCGAGGCCGGCACTGGTGGCGGTGGACACCACCAGCAGGCCGAAGGCGTTGCCGAGCGAACCGAGCATTGCCCGCCTCGGCCCGTGGGACAACGAGTTGGACAGGGCCATGATGACCCCTGGGCCTGGCGACAGGGTCACCAGCATCGAGACGACGACAAAACCGAACCAATCGTGAAGCGACATCCTTGTACATCCCCGGACCGATAAAGTGAGGCGGCGACTGTAACAGAATGCTGCCCCACTCCGGAAATGGCGCTCGAATGGAGGCTGGATCTGGCGCGCTGTCTTGCAGGAGTGGCTCTGGCGAGGATCCGCCATCCTCCCCTCCAACGATTTTCACAGCCCTGCAAAGACGATGGGCTTTCTAGCCGAAGGACGCCGGACGGCGCTCACAGAAGGCCTCCACCCCCTCGGCGAAGTCATCGCTGGCGCAGAGACTCACGAACACGCCCCGCTCCCGGTCCAGCGCGCTGGCCAGATCGCCCTCCAGACCTGCGCGCAGAAGCCGCTTGGCCCCCGTCTGCGCAGCGGCGGCTGCGCCGGCCAGGCGCCTGGCCAGCGCCAGGCCGGTGGCCGGCAAGGCGTCGACGGGCACCACCTCGACCACCAGCCCGAGCGACTGGGCCTCCTGGGCCGACAAGGACTTGTTCAGCAACGCCAAGGCGAGGGCGCGATGCAGCCCGAGATGGCGCGGTAGGTGCCAGCTGCCGCCGCCGTCCGGGGTGATGCCGATGGCACCGTAGGCGTAGACCAGCCGGGCGTCCTCGGCGGCCACCAGCAGGTCACAGCCCAGCGCCAGGGACAGGCCGAAGCCGGCTACGGCGCCATTGAGCAGCCCCAGCACCGGGCATGGCAGGCCAGTGAGCCCGAGCACCGCCTCGTTCACCGCGCCGACCAGCTGCGCGGCACCTGCGCTGCGGGCGTCGGGCGAACCTTGCAGCAGCTGCTGGAAGTGGTGGACGTCACCGCCGACCGAGAAGTGCTCGCCACGGCTGCGCAGCACCACCACCTTCGGCGGTTCCTGCGTCAGGCCACGCACGGCATCGCGCAGGGCGATGGCCATGGGCAGGTCGAAGCTGTTGCGCCGCTGCGGCTGATCCAGGGTGAGAAACGCGATGCCTTCGCAACGCTCGACATCAACAGGCATGAGTAGCGCTCCCCGTCACAGGACTCTTGGGTGCAAGGTGGCGTCGAAGTCATCCAGCGACGGAAACACCAACGGCGCTCGCTCATCGAGCGTCAGCAGATGCTCGCGGTACTGCGCCAGATACTGCTGGCGCGCCTGCTCGCTGATGTAGGGCACATGGAACGCCACGAACGGCGGCAGCACCGACAACCCGACATAGCCCAGCACCCCACGCTGGATCGGGCGCAACATCGCGTCGAGATCGCCATGCACGGCATCCGGCCCGAACATGTGGGTCTGCCCGCCCAGGGAGAAACTGAGCATCGCCCGCTTGCCCTTGAGCCCGCCACGGTCGTAGATGCGCGTGCCGCCATAGCAGTAGCCCGAGACGAACACCCGGTCGATCCAACCCTTGAGGATGGCAGGCATGCTGAACCAGTAGATGGGGAAGTTGAGGATGATCAGGTCGGCCCAGCGGATCTTGTCCAGCTCCGCGGCGATGTCCGCGGCCAGGGTGCCGTTGTTGACCGCATGGCGCTGCTCCAGGGCATAGACCAGGTAGTCGGCATTGGCGCGCTGGCGGAAGTCGTCGGCGCTGGCGACCGGGTTGAAGCCCATGGCATACAGGTCCGACAGCTGCACGCTGTGGCCCTGGCCCTCGAGGACCTCCACGGCCAGGCGGGCCATGGCGCTGTTGAAGGACTGGGGTTCGTTGTGGGCATGGACGATCAGGACGTTCATGGCAGCTCCGCGGTGGCAGGTGGCAAGGGGTGTTCGGCCAGCAGCCGCACACCGTTGTATTTGAGGAAGAAGGTGTCGGCCTGGTGCACCACGTCGCGGTAGCGGCCATTGAGGGCCAGGCGCATCATGTCCAGCTGCAGTTGCTCCTGGTCGATCATGTAGTCGAGGAAGCGCTGCGCATCCGCGGGACCGATCTTGCGCAGGCCCTGCAGCCAGGCCATGTACTTCACCGTCTCGTGGTGGACGATGCGCAGCAGCAGGCCTTGCAGGGGCCGCGGGACCGAGGACAGCAGCCAGGCCTTGAGCCGTGTCAGCACGCCGGGCGTGGTACCCAGACCCCAGCGATCGGCAGCGGTCTGGTAGCGCGGCTGATTGAAGCGCTCGAGGTCGGCGTAGGTCTTCCAGAATGGATGGGACTGCTGACCTTGCAAACGCGAAGCCATGCGCCGGACCGCCGCCAGGGCGAAAGCGCGGTTGGCCAGTTCGTGGCGAAAGCCCTTGAGAAACTTGGGTGATGGCATGGTGGGAGGTATTTCCGTTGGTTCGAGATACTAGGAGTGGAGCATTGGGCCTACGCGGTCCCTGTAGGAGCGGCCTCGTGCCGCGAAAGGGGCTGCGCAACAGCCCAGATTCATGGACTGACGATGTAATCGATCAACACCTGACGCGGCCCCTCGTCATGCAGCTGCAAGGCAATGCCGCGCATCCAGATCGCCAGCTCGCTGCCATGCTGCTCGCCCCCTCGTGTCCCATCGCTGAACGCCGTCAACTGGCGCTCCAGATAGACCCGGTCAAGCACGCGCAGATTGGGCGTTTTCAAGTGCGCGAAGCCCTCTCCCCGCGGGCCGTGACAAGCGGCGCAGGTGCCCTGGTACAGCGCCTGCCCCTGACTGGCGGACACCGCTGACGCAGCGCTGGAACTACCGCCCAGCCCTGCGAAGTAGCGCGCCAGCGGTTCCTGGTCGCCATCGCCTATCGTCGTGGCGATGGCACGCATCTGTGCGCCATGGGTGTCTGCGCTGGCATAGCCACGGCGCCCGGCCTTGAAGTCGCGCAGCTGAGTGAGCAGGTACTCGGCTTGCTGCCCGGCCAGCCGCGGCGCGCCGAGCGCGGGGTTGCCCTGGCCCTGGTCACCGTGGCAGGCCACACAGGTGGCGGCCTGGGTCGGTGGCGCTTCGGCGTGGGCGGCGAAGGCCGCGGTCATGGCCAGCAGGCCAGCGTAAAGGCTTTGCTTCATCGGTCGGGGTTCCCTGATCGTTGTTCTTTTTCAGTGATGCGTTGCAGCAGGCGATTGCGCGTGGTCTCGACGTCGGCGGGCACCACCCCGCGCCACTGCTGCACCTCGGCACCGGTATAGGGGTTGAAATCAGCGGGCAGATGGCGTGCGTCGAAACGCGCCAGCATCCAGTTGAGGACACCCGCCAGGGCTTCGTCCGACAGCCCCGACAAGGCCGAACCCGGCACCTGTACCAGGTACTCGCGCCCTCCCGGCACCCCGAGAAACTTGCCCAGTTGCCCGGGAAACGCCGGCACGCTGCGCCCCGGATTGCCGCTGCCGTCGGGCAGGTGGCAGCCCTGGCAGTTGAGCATGTAGTCGAACTGGCGGGGCTCGGTGGCCCGGGCGTTGCCGGCGAGCAGCAGCACGGCCAGCGTCAGCAGACCTATCCGACGCACGGCCATGCCCTACTCCTTGACCCCGATCACCACCGACAGCGAGCAGTGGTACGGCATGTCCGCCTGACTGCCGGAGCACCAGTTGAGGTCGTTGGAGCTCTGCGGGCGGTACAGCGGCGTGTCGCCCTGGTCGCGCTGGCACACGCAGCGGCCGCAGTTGCTCTTGCCGCAGCAGTCGTTGTACGAGATCACATAATCCTTGCCGTCGGTGGGGTTGCGGCAGGTGCCGATCCAGGTGATGTCCGAGCGCACGGTGCCCGGTGGGCAACTGCTGGAGGTACCGCCGCAGCAACCACAGAGGAAACCGTCAATGGCGCAGTGGCGCCAGTACTCGCAGCTGTTCGGGTCGCCCGACTCCTGCAGACCGGCGCTGGACTGGGCAAAGGCGCCGCCGCGAAACACCGGCAGCAAGGTGGTCGCCCCGGCGCCGGCCAGCAAGGTGCCCAGGCCGCTGAGAAAGCCCCGGCGCGAAGTGCCGCGGGCGACACGGCGGGTCAGCAGTTGAGTGGCCTCGTCGAACCAACGGATCGTCATGGCTGCAGCCCCTGTTGTGCGGCGCTGTACGCCTGGACCGTGGCATGCCCCAGGCGCCGTGCTTCCAGCAAGCTTTCCAGGTGCTCGCGGGTGTTGACCAGGCCATGGCTGGCAACGCTGCCGTGCTCGTCGATCAGCACGCCGTAGGGCAACTTGCTGATCTGGTAGGCCAGGCCCACTTCCCGCGACAGCAGGTAGGGGAATGCCTGCAGACCATGGGCGGCGATGAAGGCCAAGTGCTCGTCGGCTGCGCCATCGCTGGCCAGCACGACCCTCAGGCGTTCCTGGCGGCGCAGCGCATCGAGCACCGGCAGCAGCGTCTTGCACACCGGGCATGTTTCGGAAAGGAAGAACAGCAAGGTGCCCTGCCCTTGCCCGCTGGCGCCGCCGAGTCTGACCGAGCCCCCGGTCAGACTCGGCAGGGTGAACACGGGCGCCGTGTCACCGGCCTTGATCGCCTTGCCCAGGGACAGCGCCCCCACCGGCTGGATGCGTTCATGCAGCAGCCCGACCTGGCGAGCCAGGGCCCACACGGCAAGGATCAGCATCAGGATGATCGCCCAGGACAACAGGCTGGAAATGATCAGTGCATAGGTCATGGCCGTTGCCTCGGGAGTGCACGGTTGGAGATCAGCTGGTTGGCCAGCAGGTACAGGGCGGCGACACAGACGAAGGCGAACACCAGGGTGCAGCCGTCGAGCCAGGTCAGCGCGCGTTCGTTCATCGGTGCCAGCAGGTTGCCGGCGGCCAGCGCCAGCAGCAGGTTGCGCCAGACCAGCGCCCGGGACGGCGGCTGGCGACGGCCGCCGAAGTGGCAGCCACAGTCTTCCAGGGATGTACCCTCGCCTACGGCCGCCGCCAGCACGCCGGCATACAGCACCAGCAACACCACGGCGGGCAGCGTCGCTAACGGCCACCACAGGCTCAGCAACAAGCCGGCGGCGGCCAACACGTCCAGCACCGGCAACAGGTGCGCCCACACCGGCGCCGCGCACCAGCGGCCCAATACGAGGGCATAGCGTTGCAGCACCTCGGCGAACACCCGGGGATCGTGCAGCTTGTGCAACGCGGCAGCGCCGAGCAGCAAGGCCAGCCCGCCGACGCTGGCAACATGCACCAAGGGGTCATGCAGCAGTTCGACGGTCACCATGGCATCACCACATTGAGGAAGCCCAGGGGGATGTCCCCGACGCTGCGCAGGTGCTCGCCGCTGTCGGCGTCGTACAGGTTCACGCCCTGGCGTAGCAGCGGGGTCAACCCGGCCTCGCCTTCGGTCAGGTAGACCCACATGGTGAACAGGCTCGGCATCGGCACCATCCAGTCCAGGCTGTACAGCCGTGGTTGCGCGCCCTGGCTGACGCCGATGGCGGTGCTCTGCTCCTTGAGCGGCAGGCGCGACACCCGCTGCTGCGTAGCCACATCGAACACCCAAACCTCGGTGCCGGGCTTCTGGTAGTTCTCCGGCTTGTCCTTGTGCATCAGTACGTACAAGCGCCCGCTCTGCCGGTGCAGGGCCACGCCATGGTTGCCAGCGATACCCCAGCCATCGGCGCGCTCCTGGTCACTGAGCAACGACCACTGCTTGCGCGGGCGCACACCCTCGGCGCTCATGTCCAGGGCATAGGCGCGGTTGTGCTGGGAGACGAAGTACCAGGTGTCGCTATCGCGCACGCCCGTGGTCAACAGCAGGTCCTGCAACGGGTCGAACGCCGGGGGCGTGCGTTGCTGCAGCGCCACCTGTCCCTGTTCGTCCAGACGCAGGTGGAAGAACCCGCCATTGCCGCAGATGGCATAGAAATCGCGAGGGCCGGCCGGGTAGATCGACGCGCAGCCGGGGATCGGCACCTCGGTGACAAAGCGGCTGTTTTCCAGATCGACCACCGAGATCGACTGCGCCGGGGTGAAATTGAGCACCAGCAGGAAGCGCTCGTCATCGGACAGCACGCTGAGGCCCGTGGAGATCAGCGCGGTCATGCGCTTGGCCGGGATCGCGATCTCGCGCTTGGGGCTGAGGGTCCTGGCGTCGTACACCGTGACCACATCGCTGCGCTGGCCGCGCACGCCACGGCTGAAGTAGATCTCGGTGGCATACAGCTCATCGCGGCTGTGCGCCAGCTGCAGGCCGTTGGACCAGATGCCGGTACTCAGTTGACCGAGATTGCGACCCTGGTCGTCGAACAGGTAGGCACGGCCATCAACCATGTTGGGGGCATTGCTGCCCCAGATCCAGAACCAGTGCTGCTCGCGATGATCGCCCAGCACTTCGACACGGGCCTGCTCCGGCACGAAGTCGGCCAGTGCCGAGGCGGCGCCGGCGAACAACCACAGACCACACAGCAGATGACGCAAGGAACGCTTGAACATAGGGGCTCCGCAACAGGCGATCGGCCTGGGCTTGAGTCTATCGAGGGGCATTTTCAGAGGCTTGGCGCGCGGTGACAGCTGCCTTGGCATCCGGTGCCACGCCATCGATCACGCCCGCTGCGCCGAACAGCAGCAGGTGGCCGGAGTGCGCGGCCAGGGCCGCCAGGTTCAGACGGTCCTCCCGTTGTGCGCTGGTGAAGTGCGTCACCTGAGAATCGGAGATCGCCATCAGGCCTGAGTTACCCACCAGCGCCACCCGGCCGTCATTCAGTTGCGTCACGGCGCTGATCGCCTCGCGGCTGCCACTGTCGAGCACGCGCCAGTGGCGACCCTGGCTGTCACCCAGCAGCACCCGCCCGCTCATGCCGGCCAGCAGGACGCGGCCATCACGCAGGCCAGTGCCTGTCCACAGCGAGCCACTGACGCCGGTGTCCAGCACCTGCCAAGAAGCCCCCTGGTCACTCGAGCGGTAGGCATGACCGGCCTCGCCAACGATGAACAGACTGGCATCGGCGGCCTGGAACACCTGATTGAGGTGGAAGTCGTCGCCCTCCTCGCCGATCGGCATCGGCTGCCAGCTGACGCCGCCATCGGCCGTGCGCGCCGCATAGCCGTATGCACCAACAACCATGCCGTGGTGGGCGTCGGTGAACAGCACCGACAACAGCACCGGCTTGCCCTCCAGGCGCTGTTGCAAGGTCCAGTTCTGACCGCCGTCGACACTGTGCAACAGCACGCCACCATGCCCCACCGCCCAGCCCTGGCGCTGATCGACGAAGCTCACGGCGGTCAGCAAACCATCCACCGGCACGCTGCGCGCCTGGCGCCATTGTTGGCCATCGGCGTACAACGCCACTACGCCGTGGTCGCCCACCGCGACCAACCCGTCCCCGGTCCGCGCCACCGCCACCAGGGGCGCGTGGCGTACATCGCTCAGGGCAATGGCCGGCGCCGCAGCGGCCTGCCCTGCCGATATCAATCCCAGCAACCAGGGCAACACCTGAACAGTCTTCATCCCTCAGCCCCTTTCAATGAGCGGCCAGGGGCGCACGAACCGGCCCCCGTCGCGGAACCAGCCTTTCCAGGACCACGGCCAGCGCCGGCAGCAGGGTCACCGCCATCAGCATGTTGGCCATGAACATGAAGGTCAGCAGCAGGCCCATGTCGGCCTGGAACTTCAACGCCGAAAACGACCAGGTAGCCACCCCCACCGACAGCGTCAGTGCGGTGAACACCGTGGCCACGCCTACCTCGCGCAAAGCCTGCTGGAAGGCGCTGACGATGTCGCACCCAGCGGCCAGGTGCAGCTGCAGGCGGTTGTAGATGTAGAAGGCGTAATCCACCCCCACGCCCACGGCCAGCACCATCACCGGCAAGGTGGCCACGGTCAGGCCGATGTCGAGGGCCTTCATGAACCAATAACCGAGGAAGGTCGCCAGGGTCAGCGGCAGGCAGCAGGCGAGCATCGCCCGCCAGTCGCGGTACACCAGCCCCACCAGCAGCACGATGGTCAGGTACACATAGAGCATCATCGGCAGCTCGGAGCTCTCCACCACTGCGTTGGTGGCGGCCTGCACCCCGGCGTTGCCGCTGGCAAGGCGCACGCTCACCCCAGGCAGCACATGGCGCTCGCGGTACTGCTCGACGGCCGCGGTTATCTGCTTGAGGGTGCTGGCCTTGTGGTCGGCCAGGTACAAATTGACCGGTAGCACGGTGCAGTCGGCATCGAACAGGCGCAGCGCTTCGGGCACCTGGCGCACGGTTTCGCCCAGGGACAGCTCGTCGACCGGCAGCGCCGCCCATTTCGGGTTGCCTTCATTGACCCCCGAGGCCGCCAGCTTGGCCATGGCCGGCAGCGACTGCGCCGACAGCACGCCGGGCAAGGTACCCAGGTACCAGGTCAGGCGATCGACATAGGCCATCACGTCATGCCGGTAGCAACCGCCCGCCGGGGTCTGCACGGCCACGGTGAACAGGTCCAGGCCCAGGGCGAAATGGCTGACCACCTGCTCCACATCCTGGTTGTAGCGCGAGTCGGCGTGCAGCTCGGGCGCGCCCGGCAGCACATGGCCAATGTGCCGGCCCTGGCTCTGCCACACCGCCAGCGCCATCAGGCCAACGCCCAGCACGGTCACCCGCAGCGCGTTGCGCGGTTCGGCGATGCGCCCAAGGCCAGTCATCAACTCTTCGCGGCGCGCCCGCAGGCGCTCGACCTTGGCCACGTAGCGACCGTCGAAACGGCAGTAGCTGGCCAGTACCGGCAGCATCACCAGGTTGGTGACGATCTTGTAGGCCACCCCCACCGACGCGGTGATGGCCAGTTCGCGAATCATCGGGATCGGCACCAGCACCAACGTCGCAAAGCCGACGAAGGCAGTGATCAAGGCCAGGGTGCCAGGGATCATCAGGCCGACGAAGCTGCGCCGGGCGGCGGTCATGCCATTGGCGCCGGCGCAGACCTCCTTGGCGATGAAATTGACCTGTTGCACGCCGTGGGACACGCCGATGGCGAACACCAGGAATGGCACCAGGATCGCCAGCGGATCGAGGCCGAAGCCCAGCAGCGTCAGCGTGCCGAACTGCCACACCACCGACACCAGCGAGCACACCAGCGCCAGCGCCGTCAGGCGCCAGGAGCGGATGTACCAGTAGACCGCCAGCGCCGTGAGCACAAAAGCCAAGGCAAAGAACTCGACCACGCTGCGGGCACCGGCGCCGATATCGCCCATCTGCTTGGCGAAGCCGATGATCTGCACGTCGAAGTCGGCGTCGGCGTACTGCGCCCGCACCTGCTCCTCCAGCTGACGGCTGAAGGCCAGGTAATCGAGACGCCTGCCCGTCACCGGATCCGGGTCGGCCAGCTCGGCCACCACCATCGCCCCACGCTGGTCGTTGGCCACCAGGCTGCCGACGAAGCCACCGGCCAGGGTGCGCTCGCGAATGCCGGCAATGGCCCGGGCATCAAGGTTGCCGACGGTGACATCGCCGCCGACCACGTCCTCGGCCTTCATGCCCTCCTCGGTGATCTGCACCATGCGGGTGTTCGGCGTCCACAGCGAAGTGACGCTGCGCCGGTCGATGCCCGGCAGGAAGAACAGCGTCTGGGTCAGGTCGTGCAGACGGGTCAGCGCCGCCGTGTTCCAGATATCGCCATGGCGCGCCCGCAGCACCACGGTGACGCGGTTGGCGCCGAACAGCACGTCGCGGTACTGGTTGAACGTCTTGATATAGGGGTGCTGCTGCGGAAGCTGTTTGTCGAAGCCCGCCGTCATCTCCAGACGCGCGGCGAACAGGCCCATCACCAGGGTGACCACGGCCAGCAGGCCGAGGGTCGCCAGGCGATGGCGAAAGACCAGGCGCTCGAGCGCCGAGACCAGATAAGCCAGCATGAATAGCCTCCCCGCCCCGCGCCCTTTGAGCGCGTGACGGCCGGATCAGAAGGAGTAGGAAATATTGCCGCTGACGAAGTCGCGGTCGGCCATCAGGTTGTTGTCGCCCCCGCCCCAGTAGCGCACCCACTGCAGGCCGCCTTTCCAGCGGTCGCGGTGGTTGAACAGCAAGGAGGCGGTCAACGACTTGCGCCCCTCGACGAAGGGCATCGCGTTGGGCGTGGTGCCCTTGACGTCATGGCTGAAGTCCAGTTGCGGGGTGACGGTGACGCCGCTGCCGAACAGGTTCGGGTAGTTGACCCCGAACTCGGTCACATAGCCCCACGAGGTGCGGTCGGGCAGCGAGTAGTCCGGCAGCACGTAGGGCACCTCGCCCGACAGGTCCAGGCCCGGATAGCGCACCACCGCCACCTCGGCCAGCAGGAACGCGTCGGAGGCGCCCAGGGCGTCGGGGATGAAGCCCAACGGGTCGTTGCCCGAGAAGCTGTAGGTGGCATTCACATCGGCCTGCCACTTGCGCGTCTCGACGAAACCCTTGTGCTCGCCGGTGTCGAACACGCTGTAGCGGTTGTAACTGCCGGTCAGGCCCTGCCCGAAGGCTACCGTCGGGTCGATGGCCACGCTGTCGCGGGGCCGGAACGACAGCTCGCCGGCCACGGCCACCGGCCCCACCAGGGTGCTCATCGACACGCCGAACAGGTCCTTGTCCTCGCCGTAGTTGATGAAGTAGTCGTCCACCACCAGGGCATCCGGGTTGCTACGCGCCGTGTAGCCGATGAAGGGCAGCTTGTCGTGGTAGCGCTGGTAGAACAGGCCGAATTCGGTGCCGATCGACTCGGCCATCCAGCGCAGGGCCACGCCGTACTGGCCGCCGTTGCTGGCCTTGCGCTCGCCGCCATAGGGCACCGCCAGGCCATTGGCGACGATCTGCTCATGGCTCAGCCCGCTGCTCAGCGGATCGCCGCAGCGCCCCGTCGGCGTGCCTGCGCAGACACCCGGTTGCAGGCCCTCGATATAGTTCGTCGGGTAGTAGATCGCCCGGCGTCCTTCCCCGGCGATATCGACGGTGGAAAAGTAGCTGCCCACCGGGTCCAGGCCGTAGGCATTCCACTTGAACTGGTAGTAGCCCTCCAGGCTCAGGGTATCGCTCAGGCCCAGGCTGAACGAGGCCATGGGCGCCGGGATGAACACCTCTTTGAGCTGGGTGCCCGGGGTGTGGTACTTGGGCAGGCTCAGGGCGTTGATCTGGTTGATGCCACCGCTGATGAACATCTCCGCGCCCCAGCTGATCACCTGGTTGCCGACCTTGACCTTGGCCGGCATCTCACCGAGGTCGAAGCTTTTCGCCAGCCACAGGTCGAGCAGGTCGAAGCGCTGGGTGGCGTCGCGTCGGGCCGGGCCTTGAAGGTCGGTACGGCGGGTATCGTCCATCTTGAAGTCGCGGGCCCAGGCGACCCGACCCAGGGCACTCCAGCCGTCGCCGAAGCGCAGGCTCAGTTCATGGGTGCCCTTGAGCACCTGGGAGAACACGTCGTGCTTGTGGTAGTTGAGGTTGCCGTCGTCGGCATTGGCGTAGTTGATGTCGGCGTTGGCGTAGCCGTTACCACGCTCGAGGTTGTAGTAGCGGCCCAGCTCATTGCCAGTACCGGTATTGCAACCGCCATTGTTGCTCCCCAACAAGTGGCAGTCGGATGATTCCAGGCGACTGGCGAAACCGTAGGACAAGGTCGAGTCGAAACTGCCCGAGAGCCCGTCCTCGCTACCGAAGGTGAACGCCTGGCAAGGCTGTGCGCCGAGCAGTCCGACGGCCGCCAGGGCCAGCGCCGGGCACGGGGCAGCCTTCGCCCATGCCCGCGAAGGGAGGTTGTTCATGTTGTGTTCTCCCGAAGATCAGCGCTCGCCGCGACGGCGCAGTTCGCCCGCGTTGAACAGCTTGTCGCTGACCCGGCCCTGCAGGCCGGCCGTAAGGTCCAGGGCCGCGCCCTGCTGGGTGAAGCCATCGGCGATGTAACGCCGGGCGATCAGGTCGTAGCTGACATATTCGAAGCTGGTGCAGGCCTGGATCTCGGGGTCGGCCCACAGGCTGCCCTCCTGTACCCGCCACAGGTTGCCCTTGGCGTCGTACATGTCCACGTGCAGCAGGCTCCAGCTGTCCTCGTCAAAATAGAACACACGCTTGGCGAACGAATGGCGCTTGTCGGCCTTGACCGTGGCCTCCACCACCCACACCCGATGCTTTTCGTAGCGCTGCGCGTCACGGTCCAGGTACTGCTCGCCGATCAGCTTGTCGTAGGTGTTGCTCTTGTCGACCAGGCGGTAGGAGTTGTACGGCACCACCATCTCGCGCTTGCCGACCAACTTGAAGTCGTAGCGATCCAGGGCACCGGTGAACATGTTGATCTGGTCGACGAAGTACAGGTTGTCGGAGCCGGCGATCGGGTTGTCGTAGGCGAAGGTCGGCGCCTGGCGCACGCGGCGCTGGCCGGGGAAGTAGATCCAGGCGTTCTGTGGCTGGTCCAGGCGGGCATGCACCAGGTACATCTCACCCGCGCGCGAGGACGGCGACTGGATGTCGTAGAGCAGCTTGGCTTCGATGTCGCCGGTGTCCTCGGGCGCTTTCACCGCCGGGTCGTTATAGGGGTAGTACTCGCTGGCCCATTGGCGGATCTCGGTGAGCCCGCCACCGGCTTCGCGGCGCAGGAACGAGATCTGCGCCTTGCGGCCCTTGGCCATGTAGCGCAGCTTGTAGTTCCACAGCACCTCGATGCCGCTTTTCGGTTGCGGGAACGGCACCGCGGCCCCGGCGGCCTGCTCCAGGCGCCAGCCATCGGCGCCGATGCGTGCCTGGCCGGCGAAGTCCTGGGTACGCTTGGCCACCTCGACCGGTATCGCGCAGCTGCGATGGGTGGGGTACACGTCCAGGCGATAGCCCGGGTAGGCCTTGATCAGCGCCACCTGCCCTTCCGGCAACTGCCCCTGGTACTGGGCCACGTTGTTGGCGTCGATCGAATACAGGCGCTTGTCGCCGGCATAGGGATCGCCATGGCCCGGCGACCAGCCGGCCGGCGCCTGGGTCAGGCCGCCGGTCCATGCGGGAATGCTGCCATCGGCGTTACCGGCCTTTTCGGCCCCCGTGGGGGTAAGGTCGGCAAGGGCCGTGAGGGAAGTGGTGGTACCAAGCAGCGCCAACAGCGCGCCGCCCAACAGGGACAGGGGGCGTGGTTTCATGAACTTTTCCTTGCGGGATTGTTGTGGTTATCGAAAGGCAGTTCGTAACGGGCAAGGGTGCGGAAAAAGAGGCCGCCGAGGGACGGCCCAAAATGCGTTTCCGGCTCTGCGTGACAGACAGTATTCAATGGCGGTGGCCAGCGGCTTGGCCGCATGCGCCAGGGTGTTTGTCATCCGGTGCCAGCGGATGTACGCGATCTCTGTAGGAGCGGCCTAGTGCCGCGAAAGGGCCGCAACGCGGCCCCTGTGTCTCGCGATTGCCTACACATCGACGGGGCTGCTGCGCAGCCCTTTCCGGCCGGTCCGACGCCTCGGCAAGGACGCTCCTACACCACCGCGCATGGCATCGACAACCCATCAGGTTTTGAGGGCGCGCTCCTCCCACCAGTCCCAGGCCCGCAGCGCCTGGCGCGCCGTGCGCCCGGCCCAGCACGAAAGGGTGTTGCCCGGCATCGGGATGGCCTTGCGGTTGACGATCCAGAAATCGGTCAGCTCGCTGCGTCGGTCCTGCAACAGGTCGGCGATGGTACGCCCGTTCAGATGACTCAGCGCCACGCCGTGGCCGAAGCAGCCCCCGGCATAGATCATGCGCTCATCGCCGACAAAACTGATTTCCGGGACCATGTCGGCGTTGACCGATACCGGTCCGCCCCAGCGATAGGCGATGCGCACGTCGCGCAACTGCGGGTAGATCCACTTCAGGTGCGCCTCGCAATGGGCCCAGCTGGCCGGCGACGGCTGTTCGTCCGTTGCACTGCCGGTGTAGGCCAGCACATCGCCGCCGCCCATGACGATGCGGCCGTCCACGGTCGGGCGGAAGTAGTGCAGCATCTGCCGGTTGTCGCCGAACGCCTCCCGGCCCTGCCAGCCAAGGCGCTGCCACAGCGCATCACCCAAGGGCTCGGTGACCACCTGGTAGGTCCACAGCGGGAACTGGCGACGCTCCAGCGCACGAGAACCGGGCACCTGTCGCGAGTAGGCGTTGGTGGCGAGCACCAGCTTGTCGGCGGTCACCCTGGCCACGGGCGTGCGCAGCACGATGCCCCCACCACTGGGGTCGATGTCCAGCACTGGCGTGGACTCGTGGATGCGCACGCCTGCCGAAGCCGCCAGGCCCTTGAGGCCACGCACCTGCTTGCAGGGGTCGAGATAACCGGTCCCGGTTTCACGGATACCACCCAGCAGACGCGGCGAATCGTACTGCTGGCGCAACGCGTCGCTGTCCTGCCAGCACATGTCCGCCGCCAGCCCCAACGAGTCGTACAGTTCCAGGGTCTTGCCCAGGCGCGCCACCTGCTGCGGCGAATAGCTGACCCGCAGCAGTCCGGCATGGCGGTAATCCGAATCGATGCCGTGGCTGTCGATCACTTCGCGGGTATAGGCCACGGCCTTTTCAAGGTAATGGTGGGCGTCGATCATCTTCTGCCGGCCCCAGCGCAGCACCACCAGCTCCGGCTCCAGGCCGAACAGCCTGGTGCTGAAGCCGGCGTTGCGCCCACTGGCGCCGAAGCCGATCTGCGCCGCCTCCAGCACCACCACCCGGGCGCCGGGGTGGTCGCGCTTGAACTGCCAGGCGGCGTTGAGCCCGGTGAAACCTCCACCGATCACCGCCACATCGACCTTGAGGTCTTCGGTCAGGCGCGTGTTGGGCGCGTAGGCGCCGTAGGCGTGTTGCCAGAAGGAGCGATGCTCATGCACAGCGTCGTTGTTGTTGTCGTTCATGCTGGACTCTCGGGTTTCGCACACAGACATGCGGTCCCTTCGAGCCTATCGAGCGGCGCGGCAACGGGATTGACCACGGGCGCCAGATTTTCAGCACCCCGTGCCAGGCCCGCGCCCGGCCTGACGAAACTGTTGCGGCGACTGCCCGGTCCAGCGCCGGAAGGCCCGGGTGAACGAGCCGGATTCGGCGTAGCCGAGCAGCAGCGAGATCTGCGTCATCGAGTAGTCGGAGTGGTTCAGGTAACCCAGCGCCAGGTCGCGGCGCACCTCCTCCACCAGCACCGAGAACTCGATGGCCTGTTCCTTCAAGCGGCGTTGCAGGGTACGCCGGCTCAGGCCCATGCGCGCGCTGACCTCGTCCAGCGACGGCACACCGCTGGCCATGCCCAGGGCGATCATGCGGGTGACCTGGGGCAGCAGTTCGTCGCTGACGCTGCGCTGTTCGCGCTCACGTTGCAGGTAAGGCTCCAGGGCCTGGAACAGACGCTCGTTGCCCTGAGCCACCGGCAGCGTGAGGACGTCGATGGGCAAGGTGATGCGGTTGGTCGCCTGGCCGAAGAACAGCGGGCACATGAACAGCTGCTTGTGCACCGAGACATCCGCCGGCCGTGGGTGCTCGAAATCCACCCGCAACGGCCGAAGCGGACTGGCGGTGATCAACTGCAACTGGCGCAGGATCGTGGCGATGGCGAACTCGGCGTCCTGGCGGCGGTTGACCACGGTGGTGTCGGTGACCTGGTAGGTGATGCGCAACTGGCGGCTTTCGCAGCAGTAGTCGATGGACGATTCCTGGGCGAACACCACGATGTAGGTATGCAGGGTCATCAGCGCCTTCTCGACGCTGGGCGCGCAATGCAGGGCGTGGCCCAGGGCGCCGATGTCGTCGGCTTCGGTCTGGCTGCCCAGGGTCAGGCCGATGGCGGGGTTGCGGGTGCCGGCGGCTTCCCACAGGGCCACGTACTGGTCTCCGGGGATCTCGATGTCGGCACGGTCCAGCAATGGCAGATCGATGCCGAGGGCATCAAGATGCGGGGCGAAGATGGGTTTGAAACGACGGAAGAAGTTTTCCGAGATGACGGTGCGCGCTGATTTCATGTTGTTCTTCGCAGGCCAGTGAGTCTGTGCCGTTTTCAGCAACCGGCATCGTAACCGATTGTTGCCGAGAGCAGGCAAAGCCTCAACAGGCAGGTGCGAAGAACATGGGGCCACTGCCCTCGTAGGAGCCGGCTTGCCGGCGAAGCAGGCTACGCGGTGGCTGGCACCGGCTGTGCCGGTGTTCGCCGGCAAGCCGGCTCCTACAGGGGATCAAACCGAACGCAGGTTCAAGGGGCTCGGGTCGACATCGCCCGGTTGCCGCACATCCTGGGCGCAGGCCACAAAATCTTCCTTGCGCAGCACCACCAGCGCAATCAAAGACGCCACCCCGGTCGCCACATAGAAATACCACGGCGCAGTGATATCCCCGGTCACCTTGATCAGCCAGGTGGAGATCAGCGGCGCGCTGCCGCCGAACACCGCCACCGGGATGTTGTAGGCCATGGCGATGCCGGTGGAGCGGATGCGCGTCGGCAGCAGTTCGCTCATCAACGCGTAGGTCGACGAGGCGTACAGCCCGAACAGGATCGCCACCGCCATCAGTGGCCAGAACAAGGTGGCCGGGGTGGCGCCGGGCGCGGTCTTGAAGAACCAGTACATGGCCAGGGTCGCCAGGGTGCCGATCACCATCAGGAACGGCTTGCGCCCGTAGCGGTCGGTGAAGGCGCCGCCGAATGGCATCACCAGCGCCGCCGACAGGCTGGCGACGAACACGTAGAGCAAGGTGGTGCCACTGTCGAACTTCAGCGTGTTGGACATGTAGGTCGAGGCGAAGGTCAGCACCAGGTAGAAGATCGAACTGTGCAGGGTGATGATGAAGAACACCAGGGCGATCGAGCGCTTCCACTGCCACACCTCGCGCAGCGGCGCCTTGGAGGTCTGCCCGGCTTCCACCAGGGCGAGGAACTCGGGGCTGTCCTCGAGCTTGAGGCGAATGTACAGCGAGATGAAGCCCAAGGGGCCGGCGATCAGGAACGGGATGCGCCAGCCCCAGTCCTGCATCAGTTCGGCGCCCAGCGCCCAGGTCATGCCGTTGGCCACGGCGCCGCCCAGCAGCAGGCCGAGCACCGCGGTGACCATCAGCCAGCAGGTGGCAAAGCCGCGGCGACCGGGGCCGGCGTACTCGGAAATGAAGCTGGTGATGGTGCCGATCTCACCGCCGGCGGAGAAGCCCTGCACGCAGCGGATCAGCACCAGGATCACCGGCGCGGCGATGCCGATGCTGGCGTAGGTCGGCAGCAGCCCCAGCAGGAAGGTGGAACCGGCCATCATCACCAGCACCGTGATCAATGTGCGGCGGCGGCCGATCTTGTCCGCCAGCGGGCCGAAGAACAACCCGCCCAGCGGGCGGATGAAGAAGCTCAGGGCAAAGGCCGCGAAGCTCGCCAGCAGGCTGCTGGTGGGGTCGTCGGAAACGAAGAAGGCCTTGCCGATGTACAAGGCCAGAAAACCATAGACGCCGTAGTCGTACCACTCGATCAAGTGGCCGGTGGTGGCGCCGATAAAGGCCCGGCGCCGCTGGCGCTGGGTGTTGCCAGGTGACATGCCCATGTCGGGAACTCCTGTCGTGATGCTTTCCATGAAAAGTTGCGGGTCAGTGGCTGGCGAACGCCCCGTCGGGGTCCTGCAGCCACTGGCGCAGCTGGGTCTTGAGAATCTTGCCATAGCTGTTCTTTGGCAGCTCGCTGCAGAACAGGTACTTCTTCGGTTTCTTGAACGAAGCCATGCGCGCCAGGAACCATTGGTTGAGCGCCTGGGCATCGAGGCTGCCCGGCGTGCGCGGCACGACGAAGGCCACCACCGACTCGCCCCACTCGGCGTCGGCCTCCCCCACCACACAGGCCTCGAACACCTCGGGATGCTGGATCAGCACTTCCTCGACTTCGCGCGGGTAGATGTTGCTGCCGCCGGAGATGATCACGTCCTTGCTGCGGTCGGTCAGAGTCAGGTAGCCGCGCTCGTCGAGCAAACCGATGTCGCCGGTGCGCAGCCAGCCGTCCACAAGGGTCGCCTGGGTGGCCTGCGGATTGTCCCAGTAACCCTGCATCACCACCGGCCCGCGCACGCTGATCTCGCCAGGTTCACCGGCCGCCAGCGGCTGGCCTGCGCCGTCCACCACGCGTACCTCTACACAGGCCTGGGCCCGCCCCACCGAGGCGGCGATGGCGGGCCAGTCGGGGTGCTCACGGTCGGCGATTACCTCACGCGACAGCGCGCTGATGGTCATCGGGCATTCGCCCTGGCCGTAGATCTGCACCAGGCGCGGGCCGAAGGTGTCCAGGGCTTCGCTGAGGTCCGCCAGGTACATCGGGCCGCCGCCGTAGACGATGGTCTTGATGCCCGCGCCGTCATAACCCTGCTGGCGGGCCTGCTCGACCATACGTTTGACCATGGTCGGCGCGGCGAACAGGCTGACCTGCCCCAGGGTCTGCGCCAGGCCGAACAGCTCGGCGGCCTGAAAGCCCCGGGACTGCGGCACCACGTGCCGGGCGCCGCAGCGCACATGGACAAAGTTGTACAACCCGGCGCCATGGGACATCGGCGCGGCGTAGACCACGGCGTCGGCGGCGCTCACCGGGTCGACGTCCAGCGGGTAGCACAGCGACATGGCGACCAGGTTGCCATGGGACAGCATCACGCCCTTTGAACGGCCCGTGGTGCCGGAGGTGTAGAACAGCCAGGCCAGGTCGCTGCGCTGGCGCGGGTGCGGCTGCGCCAGTTGGTCGCTGTCGAGCGCGCCGGGCGCGACCTGGGCAGGCGCGATCAGCTCACGGCAGCCGTCTGGCAGGGGCGCACCGGCGAAGACCTCGCCCTCGTCGGTATAGATCAGGCGCGCCCCGGCATTGCCGGCAATCCAGGCCGCCTCCAGGGCGTGGAGCTTGCTGTTGATCGGCACCGCCACCGCCCCGCTCCACCAGATGGCGTAGAGCAGTTCCAGGTAGACGCAGCTGTTCTTCATCAGCAGCGCCACCCGGTCGCCCGGTTCGATGCCATGCGTGTGACGCAACGCCAGCGCCCGTGCCCGCGCCCGGGCGGCGAACCTCCGGTAGTCGGCGACCTGGCGTTCCCCCTCGAACAGCGCCGGACGCTCAGGCCAGCGCTGGGCCGCATCCTGCAGCCAATGAGCGATGTTCATCCTCAGACCCTGACCGCTTGCAGCACGCTGGCATAGTTGGCCACCGCCATACCGCCCATGTTGAACAGCAGGCCAAACTCGGCGTTGGGCACGCCCAGGCCGATCGGCTTGCCGGTCAGCTGGGCGAAGCCCAGGGCATGCATCGACACCCCGGTGGCGCCCACCGGATGGCCCTTGGCCTTGAGCCCGCCGGACAAGTTCACCGGCAAACGCCCGCCCTGGCGCACGATGCCATCGTCCAGCGCCCGATGCCCCTCGCCCCGCGGGGCCAGGCCCATGGCCTCGTAGATCAGCAGTTCGGCGATGGTGAAGCAGTCGTGCACCTCGGCGAAGCTCAGGTCGTTCAGGGTCACTCCCGCCTCGCGCAACGCCCCGTGGATGGCCCGCTGTGGCCCCTCGAAGGCCAGCATGTCGCGACGCGACAGCGGCAGGAAGTCGTTGACCTGGACCATCGAGCGGATCGCCACCTGGCGGCGCATCGAGCGGGCGCGCTCGGGCGAGGCCAGGACGATCGCCGCCGCGCCGTCGCTGATCAGCGAGCAGTCGGTCAGGCGCAGGGGCGCGGCGATCAGCGGATTGCTGGGTGACACCTGGTTGCAGTGCTCGAAGTCCATCACCCGGTGCATCTGCGCCAGCGGGTTGGCCATGGCGTTGGCGTGGTTCTTCACGGCGATGGCCGCCATCGACGCCAGCGGGCTGTGGTAGCGCTCGGTGTACTGCTGCGCCACCTGGCCGAACAGCTGGGCGAAGCTCAGCCCGGCCTCCGCCAGGGCGTTCTGGTAGCCGGCGCCGGCCAGCGCCCGGGTGACCTCGACCGTGCTGTTGCCGGTCATTTTCTCCGCGCCGACCACCAGCACCAGGTCGGCGGCGCCACTGCGTATCGCGTTGATCCCGGCCTGGATCGCCGCCGAGCCCGAGGCGCAGGCATTCTCGCAACGGGTGGCGGGCTTGAAGCGCAGTTGCGGATCGGCCTGCAGCATCAGCGAAGCCGGGAAACCGTCGGCCACCAGGCCCGAGTTGAAGTGGCCGAGGAACAGCGCGTCGATCTCGGCGGCATCGATGGCCGCGTCCTGCAGGGCATCGCGGGTAACCTGGACGATCAGGTCCTCGAGGTTCAGGCCATCCAGGCGGCCGAAGGGGCTGTGCGCGGCGGCGACGATGGAGATGGAATCGTGGAGCATGGTGATTTTCTTCTGTCCTTGAAGCGGGTATTGCATACAATGTGGCAGTACCCGAATCCCACGCTAGTTGGGGCAACTACGTACGCGAGTAAGTAGTGAGCCGTACGGGACATGACCCCAAGGCAGGAAGCCTGATGACCGTACCCACCCACGCCTCCCCGGACCTGGAACGCCTGGCATTCCAGGTTTCACCCGCGCCACAGCTGATCACCAGCCACCGGCGCATGCTCGACTGCAACGAGGCCTTCGCCCGGCTGTTCGGCTACACCCGCGAAGAACTGCGCGGGCACCTTACCTTGCTGCTCTACCCGTCCCACGCCGACTACCAGAGCATCGGCGAACGCAGCGAGCATTGGCTGCGCAACGGGCTGGGCGCCTTCTACTCCGACGAACGCTTCATGCAGCACCGCAACGGCGAGGTGTTCTGGGCCAGGGCCCAGGGCTTCACGCTGACGGCGGAGGATCCGTTCAAGCTGATGATCTGGCATTTCGAACGGCTCGACCGGCAGCCGGCGCCGACGGTGCAACTGACGCCGCGGGAGCGGGAGATTTCCTTGCATATCGTCAATGGGTTGACCTGCAAGGAGGTGGCACGGCTGCTGGGGATCTCGCATCGGACGGTGGAGGTGCATCGGGCAAGGTTGATGAAGAAGTTGCAGGCGAAGAACAGTGCGGAGTTGGTTTCGAAGATAATTTTTATCAGTTGAGGGCGCTATCGCCCCATCCGCGCATTACCTTCGCTGCGCAGGCACAGCTCCCCAAAGACCTGGGTTGATCTGGCCCGGAAAAACAAGTGAATCGAGGAATGTCTGTGTATACCGTGACCGTCGTCAGTGATCGCCCCGACTTCAGGTGTTTTCTTGACCTGCTCTACGGACCTGGGCGGGAGGTGGACAGCGACGGTGATGCCAATCCGGTATACAGCCGATCATGGACGTTTCTGTACGCGAGAGCCCGAGAAAACGAGGCGCCTTGCGTTGAGATCTTTGCCAGTGGGGCAGGCGACGGCGCATTCACCATACAATCCGACTCAGCCCGGCTGGAAGAGCTGGCGGCGCTCTATCTATTCCTGACATCGGGTGACGCGATTTCCTGTTCAGGGCAGCCACTTGATCAAGCAGCCATTGAGAGACTATGCGAAACGTATTCCGTCGAGCTTGGACGCGCCGATGACTCAGTCTGGCATGAGACCTACAGATCCAGCCAATATTAAAGACCGATACGCCCATGGCCTATGAGATCCACATCGTCAAAACGAACAGCATCAAGCAAGAAGAAAGAACAATAGCGCTCAAAGCATGGCAATCGCTCTGCGCGAAAGACCCTTCGTTGAAACTTGAAAACGCGTTCACCTGGAAAAATCCCGGCACTGGCGAAACCATTACGCTCAGCGAGAGAAACACAGCAGTCTGGACCTCACCCCTGACACAACAGACGTATCCTTTCGATTATCGTCGGGGCGTGATCTCCTTCGTTTACCACGAGGAAGCCATCGCAAAGGCAAAGGAAATTGCGAAGGCCCTTGCTGCCACAGTAGAAGGCGATGAGGGCGAGGCGTACTGACGCTTCACCCTCTATCTGAATCTTGCGACTGGCTTGAGCCCGCCCCACAGACGATCGCAGTCCTTGTCGTCTCATTGCACGCGCTCGGCTCCCGGCTCGAGGAAAGCCACAACAGCGCTGGCAAACCGTTCAGGTTGATCGAGCATGACGAAATGAAAACTGTCATCGATCCGGGTGAAATGGATATCAGGTGTCGAAGCATAGGCCCGACGGAACGTTGCATCGACACTGGATGCTGGCACGCCGTAAAAAGCGTCGTATGCATACACGACTTCGACCGGCGCACTGATGCGACCAAGCTCGGGACGCAGATCGGTGACCATCAACTCATACACGGCATCCGCCACGGTCTTGCGATCGGAGCTGATCCCCGCAGAAACCAGCCCTGGCCTGACCGCCTCGGTTTTGGCGAGTCGGGCGATGGAGGCCTTCTGCATCGCTTCGCTCTGCTCCGGCGATGCCGCCAACAACGAACTGCGCATCGCTGCAGCCTGCACGGTAGCGGTTTCACTGGTGGCCGAAGGATCGATCAGCAACGTATAGAACGGCAACGCATCGACGATCATCAGGCGACCGACCTGATCGGGATGGCGAGCCCCCAGCATCAATGCAACCTCTCCCCCCAGCGAGTGGCCGATGATCACGGGTGCCTCGATATGCTGGGTGCGGATGTAATCAGCAATGGCCTCGGCCACTGGAGCGAGCACTTTCCCTTCGCTATCGGGCACCGCAGGCGAACCGGCGAAGCCTGCGAGCTGCACGAGGTGAAGACGGTGGTTCTGGCGTAACCGAGTGGCAAGGTCGGCCCATACCTCGCGGGACGATGCCAACCCCGGAATCAGGATCACATCCCTGCCCGCGCCTTCGACCTGGACCGAGATACGCTGCTGGTCAGCGTGCCCTGTTGACGGAGACGGAGGCTGGCCGGGTGACGCCGACAGCGACGCCGACATCAACGACAAGGTGGTCCCGACTGCCGCGAGGATCGTTGCGATACGCATCAGATTCCCCTCTCTGGGCGATGTGCTGCTTGTCTCATGGCCACTCCTTTGACTGATGGAAGCTAGGCACTATACGGACTTGTCGCCACGATAGAAGGTGTTGAGGGCATTCGAATATGGTCTGGGGTGGCGCGGCTACCCGCCCCAGACCGCCGGACTCTGTTTCACACCTTCTTCAAGATCCCCATATGCGCATCATCCATCAATGCCTTGGCCATATCGCTCAGGTAGTGCGATGCCCAGACCAGCACCGGTTCGTTGTCCATCACACCGATGTAGGAAGCCCGACGGGCGCTGTCGAGCAGCACGGAGGCCTGCTCCATGGCGTGGCTCGCGCAGTTGCCGGGTTCTACGCGGAACAGGCGCGTACCTTTGGTGGCGCCTTCCAGGCAGGTGCAGCTGCCGACGGTCCAGCCGAGCTGGCCGTGGTCTGCTGGGGTTTCGTTGTCCATTTGCGAAATCCTCTCTCGTGGAACTAACCGTAAATCATTGATTTAGCTAGCCCCTGTAGGAGCGGCACCTTGTGTCGCGAAAGGGCTGCGAAGCAGCCCCAGGATTGTCGCGTTTAAGCAAAGATCGCCGGGGCCGCTTTGCGGCCCTTTCGCGACACAAGGCCGCTCCTACAGAGATCACGCCAGTTGAAAAATCTCAGCAAGACAGTTGCTCCCACAGGGCTTGGCGATCGCCTACGGGTCTGTGGCAGCCCTGTCAGTGCAATGTGTATGACGGCGGTCGCGCAGTCATCTGGAGCTGGGCCAGTGCCGACTCCAGCAGCGTGCGGGTGGCATCGAGTTCGTGCATCATCGTCAGCATCACCAGAGTGGCCGGTGATTTTGGCAGGTGGCTGAACGACTGATGGGCGACGGCCAATGCGCACATGACGTACTCGGCGGCCTGGACGAGGGTGTCCTCGAGGAGATGGGGGGATTCGGTGGACGGGGGTGGATCCGGGACGATCTTGAGCATGATGAAATTCTCTAGTTGCGCTGATCGGACCGCAGCCCATCACTTGCAGGCGATAGGGTGGCGGCTACGTACGGGCCTGCAAGACCGGGGCAACTAGAGTAAGCCCGGCTGACCCGAAGGCCACCCGTACGCAGCCACCATAACGCACGGCCAATGGCTTGAGACCTATGGCAATGGGTGGCGCTGATCTAGTTGTCCCGCTCAGGCTTGCAGACCCGGCCGCTACTTTTTGCAGCGACCCAGCGAGACTAGACCTCTGTTGGAAGGCGTAAAAGCGGTCAAAGCATGCTTCGGAAACGGCCTACTCGAAATAGAGAAAATCTGATTCATCCCTGTAGGACGCGACGCGGGGTCTCTCCCCTGCCCCCTTAACCCCCGGATTCTCAAGATATCTAAATCTTCCGGTTGATTTGAACTCGCTGGGTCTGCTTTGCAGCCCTTTCGCGACACAAGGTCGCTCCTACAGCAGATCACCTTTTCCTATAAAAGGCAGCGACCTCAGGTAATGCTGCCGAGGAGGTGGTGCATTGGACGGGTCTGTCTTGGCTGGGATTACGGTGCAGTGGTGGCGACAGGGATAAACAGCTCCCTCAACGAGGCACTTCCTCAAGCCTCAAGAGGCTGTGTTTTTATCTCCCCGAAAAGCATACAGCCGCTGAATAAATACTGTTATCGCAACGAGAAGAAAGGCGCAAACAAAAAAACCGACTCTCACCCAGGCGTCATCGGGCGCACCGTTATCAGTAAACAAATACTGCTTCATAAATAGATCGAGCTTCGAAATCAGATAACCCGCCACAAAAGCCGATATGACTTTTCCTATGCCTTTGAAGCGCTGCTCTTCCTCACTACTGAAGGGCGCGAACAAGATGCCAACGGCCCAGCCGGTGAGCGCTCCCAGCAAAGCCACCAGACGATTCAAACTCGCCGCAACGGAGCTGTCACTCGCGCCCGCCAGGTTCCCGGTCAAGTTCCACAGTAACCAGGCGAACAGGATAAAGAACCCTGCCCCCAACACAGTGGTGCCCGGATTACTGCCAAACTGGCGTTGCAGCCATTTATACCAACGGGCCTCTGGAGCACTGCTATCTTTTTTGGACATACATTCACCTCCCTGTTTTCCGAGTTGCCCGACCCACTGACTCCCCCGACGCCCAGGGCGAAGGAGCCTTTACGGCTCGCACAGGTTAGGAATTGAATCAGCTTCTTCTTGAGCTACATTCACCGTAGCATCACTGCGCAAAGTCAGCTTTATCAAGTCAAGCGGTTGAGGTTTGATTACCTTTCCACTTGGCACGCTCTTGCAGGTGACCTTGATCATGTCGTCAATATCCTGCAAAGGCAGGTCTTCAGCACCCTTGGCATCATCGACCAGAAAATTTTCCCAATGCCCGAGCACCACCAACCGCGGCTTAGTGCGGGCGAGTAGCACACTCGGATAATCGTCGACCTTCTGCCAAGAGCTCACTGCCAGTATCTGAACGTCTACAGCATTGCCGTCGTCCTCGAGCACTGGCAACCCGAAAGGTGGAGTGCTTGCCGAGTCCAGATAGTGAATCCGCAGAACCGTCTTGCCGGCGTCATCCAGCAGGTCAATCATCCACGCCAGCACCTGGCCTTGCTTCCAGCCCAATGCCGTAGATGGCAACTCAGTGAGGTCGGGGTCATCGTCATAACTGCCACTGGCCAAGGTATACCCGGCAAAATGCGGCGCATGCATGCTCTGAATCGGCATCGCGCGAAAATGTTTTCTGCTGGACTCGATCCAGGCGCCCTTATCCGCCGGTTGGTCCGCATTTACCTTGGCCATCGTACTCTGGGCATCGACCACGCGTTCTGGCGTGATGACCGCCCGCAAGATGCGCCCAACCGTTACCGAACCATAGGCGATCGCGTTTGGCGCACGGTGCTGCATTATCCAGGGCACATCAAGCAGATGATCATAATGGCCATGACCGATCAGCAGCATGGTGACATCGTCGGCCGCCGGCATCTTGCGAGAAAGTTTCTCCTCGTCCGGCTTCATTGAAAGCGTGAAGGGTGAGGGATGGCTGAACAGCGGCGCTATCAGCAGGGCCTCGCCACGCCAGCGAATCAGATAGCCGCCTATTCCCAGGAACTGGAAGGTCGGCGTCGATGCGGTGTCCGATGGCTCGGCGACTGCGAATGCAACGCGAGGATCGAAGACCAGAAGCAGTAGCGTCAATATCCAGTAACGGACCATGCGCGTCCCCCAAGGCTGTCGCTCCAGGATGCTGCCCAACGTGAACGCCGAGTACTGAACAACTGTTATTTTCGGGGCAAACGCATCCACGGCCAACTCAGCGTCAGTTCGGCAACTTTCAACAGGTTTCCCTTTTTATACAGCGCTCAAACTTCTGACTCATACACTAGCACCGCCTAGGGAAACTGGCCGTACACGCAAAGATCCATTTGTAATTTAACGGCTGGTCCGACCAACGTGTGTGCGCTCACGATCGGACAGCGACTACCCTGAGTGGCAGGCATGCCACGCAGCCTGCGACACAAGGAGGCAAACTTCATGGGCGAGAAATGGGGCACCGTACTGTTCACCTTCGAGACCCCGTCGCTACGTGACGGCCTGTCGGCTGTCGAGCGCACAGGCGACTCGCTGTGGCTGGCGAATGACGAGACCACGAGCCTGGAGCGCTTGCAGATCGGCAAGGCAACGGACACGGGAACGATCACCTGCAACGAGCACCGAGTCTTCCCGTTACGGGAGTTTCTGAACCTACCCGTGAAGCAGGATGACGCCGAGATCGATATCGAAGGGCTGGCCTACGACGCCCAAGAGGGATATCTGTGGCTGACAGGCTCCCATAGCCTGAAACGAAAAAAGGCCGACGCCGACAAACCCGCACACAAGAACATCAAGCGCTTGGCTACGGTGGAGGCCGATGGCAATCGTTACCTGCTAGCCCGCATCCCTGTGGTGGTAGAGGACGACCGCCATGCACTGGCCAACAAGGTCGACAGCGACGGGCGAAGCGCGGCGCAGCTGCGCGGCGACGACACCGGCAACGAGCTGACTGCGGCAATCGCCGAAGACGAGCATCTGCGCGACTTCCTGCGCATCCCAGGCAAGGACAACGGATTCGACATCGAGGGGCTGGCGGTCAATGGCCCACGACTGTTGCTGGGGCTGCGCGGGCCCGTATTACGCGGCTGGGCCGTGGTGCTGGAGATTGAACCCGAACAGGACGACAACTCGCCCGGGACCCTGCGGCTCAAGCCGATCGGCCCGGATGGGCGACCCTACCGCAAACACTTCTTCGACCTCGAAGGCCTGGGCGTGCGGGACCTGTGCTGGCAGGGCGACGACCTGCTGGTCCTGGCCGGTCCGACCCAAGACCTCGATGGCCCGGTCACGGTGTTTCGCTGGCGTAGCGCCTTGGCCTCTGAAGAGGAAAGCGTGGTGTTCCCGGATCAGTTGGAGAAAGTACTCGAGGTGCCATTCGGAAAAGGCGACGACCACGCCGAGGGGCTGTGCCTGTACGAGCCGGGCGATGGAACGGGCGCAGTGCTGCTGGTGGTCTACGACGCCGCGGCCGAACAGCGTAAACAGGGTGCGACGGGGGTAGAAGGCGATCTGTTCGTCGTCAATTAGCGCGCCGGGTCTGGCCAGGCGCTCGGAGTCTGCCCCTCGAGCTGCTGGCTAGTGTGTACGCGAGATCGCCCATGGAGAACATCTAGGCCCGGTCAGGCGGCGCCCTTGGCCTGCTGTTCCAGGTGCACCTGCAATGACGGATCGATTCCCAGTGCGCTGGCCAGTTCGTCAAGGTAGGCCCGCTCCGCGTCCTGCTGGTCATCCACCAGCATCACACTGGCCAGGTACATTTCCGCAGCCATACCCGGGTCCTGGGCCGACTGCGCCACTTCGGCGGCATCGAGTGGCTTGCTGACTTCCTCATCCAGCCACTGCTGCAGTTGCGGGTCGCTGGTGTGACGTTTGATTTCGGCGTAGATCAACTGTTCTTCCTGCGGGTCGATGCGACCGTCAGCTTTGGCTGCCGCAATCAGCGCACGCAAGATCGCATGGCTGTGATCCTCGGCCTCGGGACCGGACAATTGATCCACGGTACGCACGGCCTGTTGCGGGGCTGCCGCCTGGCTGCGCTGCCAACTTTGATAGGCCTGGAATGCCATCATGCCCAACGACGCCAGAGCCGCGTAATTGACGCCACCCGCAGAGCGTCCCTGAGCAGAAGCGCCGGCGTTGCCACCACCGCCCCCCAGAAGGCCGCCCAGTAAACCACCAAGGCCACCACCGCCCCCTGCTCCACTACCGCCGCCAAGCAGCCCTCCCAACAAACCGCCCAAGCCATCCTGCGCTGACATGCCGCCGCGCCCTTGTTGCGCTTGCGAGCCCTGCCCGGCACGCAGTAGCTGTTCCAGTAGATCACTCGTATTCATGGCACCGCCCTCGGTCGGTAGTCGTCGCCCAGACAAGCAACGATAGCCCCCGCAAGGCGAACCGCCATTACCGTCTGGCCGACGGGTTACCCGAGGCTTACCGACAGCATGCATGCTTCTATGGCTTGGCAGCGCTCTGGAAACGGCACCTTTCGCCCCATTGCAGCCGTTCGGCTTGGTAAATTTTACGGGGCCACGATCCTTGAAAGTGACAGCAGATTGGGTCTGGTTTGCAGTGTACTGATGGCGAACAAGAATCACCGTTATCGTCTACAACTTGAGTAGATGAGACTTCGCTACCGACTCGGATTGTGCTCGGTTCCGCATTGGGTTGTCCCCCAACCCATGAACCCACCCATTCCGGCCAACTGACACAACCAGCAACATGGAGTTCACCATGACCAAACGCCTTGTCGTTTGCTGCGATGGGACCTGGAACAATCCACAACAAGAAGACAACGGGCTGCCCGCCCCTTCAAACGTCTTCAAGATTCACAACGCCATTGCCCTCCCCGATAACGACAAATACTACCACCCCGGTGTCGGCGGCGAGGGGGGTATCATCCGGCCTGTCGTTGGTGGGGCCGTTGGCGCCGGCATCTCCAGACATATTTGCAGCGCTTACCATTGGCTGGCGAACAACTATGTAGAGGGCGCCGATATTTACCTCTACGGTTTCAGTCGCGGCGCATTCACCGCTCGCAGCCTTGGCGCCTTTCTCGGTCGTGGCTTGTTGGACCTGGCTGGCGTCAAGCCAGCTGAAGCCTGGTTGCGCGTTCACAAGGCCTACGAGGAAGGTTATCGAGCCGAACGCTCGGTGAAACAGGTCAATAAAAACTGGAAAATGTTCCATGCCGGCGCTGCTACGCCAGTGCGCTTAATCGGGGTCTGGGATACCGTGGGAGCGCTAGGCGTGCCGGATGACTTCGAATTGCTCAATCTTTTCGATAACCCCGCTGCCTGGCGTTTTCACAATACTGACCTGGGCGATCATGTACAGACCGGCCGACACGCCATGGCGAT
The DNA here is from genome assembly GCF_036324045.1 of Pseudomonas carassii. Taxonomy (NCBI): domain Bacteria; kingdom Pseudomonadati; phylum Pseudomonadota; class Gammaproteobacteria; order Pseudomonadales; family Pseudomonadaceae; genus Pseudomonas; species Pseudomonas carassii. The sequence continues at coordinate 174,147 of NZ_JAZDCT010000003.1, forward strand.
CGATGAAATGCGCTCAAGCTTCTGTGTCACCCGCTGGACCAATCGCCATACCCATAAAGACGTGTCCGAACTATGGTTCCCGGGTGTGCACTCGGATGTCGGCGGCGGTTACGCCAGCAGTGGACTATCCGATGGTGCCTTGTTGTGGATGATCAGGGAAAGCGAATTGGCCGGCCTGCCCTTCCACTCCCACGTTCAAGCGGCCATTTCTCCCAACCCTTTGGGCGTTTTGCATAACTCATACAAAGGTGCTTTCGCCAAGCTCCGCTCAAGGCCCAGAAACCTGCCGGCGATGCACTCGACGTCCCAGGAGTTTCATGAAAGCGCACTGGCGCGACAAAAGAACTCGCCCCTCGAGTATCCTGCGTACTACCCGACAACCATCCTCGACAATGACGGCGACAGCACCTCGTTCAACGTCTATGCGAATCAGCACTGGAATCGCTCTGACCTCTATCTGGAAGCAGGGATCGAATACACTTTCAATGCAACCGGTGAATGGCAAGACAGCGAGGATGCCTGCGACTGGAAAGGCACTGAAGACACTAAATTGACCATGGGCGACATCATCCGTAGCGTCTCCGGGTTTATGGGCGCCGCGGAGCCTATCTACAGCAAAGTCACCGGAAACCAGGGTGCGGACTTTATATTCACCAAACGCATCGAAGACAAAAACTGGTTCACCTTGATCGGAGCAATCGCTAACGACAACGGTGGTGTTGCAGCTGTCAACAACGACGGAAGTCCCCTTCCGCACCAGTATGTCGAGTTGTATCAGCATCGAAAGAAACCGCTGGTGTTGAAGCATCCGGGCTATCTCTACTGCTTCCCCAACGATGTGTGGGGCTTGTATGGCAACAATTCCGGAAGCTTGCGCTTGACGGTTACTCGGGTGCGTAAGGCGCCTTAGCGTTTGTACGACAAGCCGCCGAGCGGCGATCAGGCAAGGCGAAAACAGCCCAGGAAGCGGAGTTTACGGGTTGTAAATGAGCATTCCGAGGCTGTTTTCAACGCAGCATCACCGAGTATCAAGGCTTTTCGTACAGAGCCTAAGCCATTGACCCCATGGCTCGAGAGTGATCGATCAAGGTTGGCTGTCTTCGCCCCATGAGAGCCCCTCGATGATCGTCGAAATACCCCCAGCAAGAACCTAAGTCACTCTATCGACGGATTGATTTCGCAGCACACCTCACGTACAGATCGCTGACCTTTCTTGTACAAGCCACGAACGCTTCCATCGAGGGATGCGCAGCGGACAGCAAAGTCAAGATTCAAAACCTTATCGATCATCGTTATTTCGTCGACTTCTTCACTTGCGTCCAACGTGTTTCCTCCCGCCCCACCACGAGAGACTCGATAGGCTACCAGTCCGCTACTCCTACTTTTCATCCGCACGGGGAATACTTCGGTGCCATTGTTAAGAACGAAACGAAAAGCGCGTGAAAAACGATCCTGATCATTGGCCATGAATGATGATTCCTTGAAGAGGGGGCTCTGCAAACGGTAGCTTATCTACGCCCTTTCGGGGGAAACAAACACCGACCGGGTCCACTTAGGGTCGATAGCCGCCGGTCGCGAGTAACTACTTTCGCCCCAGTGCGGACACTCGCTTCTCCCACGAGATCCGGCCCTACCCCTCCGTGCACATCAGCTCTATCATCAACACCCTACGACAAGACACCTGACTCAGCCTCAACCCGCGCTTGAATCCACTCAACAAACGCACGCACCTGCGCCCGACGCATATTCTCCCCACGACCAACCAAGTAATAAGCAAATCGCGAAGGCCAGGCCCGGTCCACCGCCACCACCAACCTGCCACTTCTCAGGTCCTCTTCGGCGAGCTGCGCCTGCACCAGGGCAATACCCTGCCCACTGACAGCCGCACGCACCAACAGCAGATCCTCGTCAAAGCTCGGTCCCCGGCGGCTACGGTGATCGGGCTCGACACCATGAGCCTGCAACCAAAGCGTCCAGTCGGCACGCTCTGCGTCCTGCAGGAGTGGGTAGTGCAGGCAGTCCTGCGGCGCCTCCAGGGCCGGCCCGCCAGCAAGCAGGCCGGGGCTGGCTACCGGCAGCAGCACAGGTGCCAGCAGCGGTATCGACTCCAGCCCCGGGTAATCACCCAGGCCATGACGCAGGGCAATATCGACAGGCTCCCGGTGCAAATCGACAAGCTCGGCCGTGGACTGCACCTGCACGTCGATCTCCGGGTGCAGCGCATTGAAGTCCACCAACCGCGGTACCAGCCAACTGGACGCGAATGACGGCTGGGTGGTGATCGTCAAGGTGTTGGCCCGCGTCAGGGCTTGAAGATCGAGCAGCGCGCTTTCAATCTGGCCAAACCCGCGTGACAGCCCCGGATAGAGACTGGCGCCCGCCTCCGTGAGCTGCACGCCATAACGGCTGCGGGTCAGCAAGATGACCCCGAGGCGATCTTCCAGCAGGCGAATCTGTTGACTGATAGCACCCGGGGTCACGCCCATGCGCTCGGCGGCGGCTTTCAGGCTGCCCAGGCGAGTGGTTTCGGAAAAGGCACGCAACGCGAGCAACGGCAAGACAGCACCCATGTAATACCAACCTTAGAAAAACTGATCCGAGCAAGTTGAATGATCGTTCGTAAACCACCTTGATGATAACTAGCATAGCGTTGTGCCAGAGAAATTCGAATCAGTTTTATTAAGGTGAACAACATGCCGGACCCTGCGTTTGAGCTTTACACCGACAGCTCCCCCAACGGTTTCAAGATCACCATTGCACTCGAGGAACTGGGGCTGCCTTATCGCCTGGTCCATGTGAACATCGACCTGGGCGAGCATCGCCACGAAGACTTCCTGGCACTCAACCCGGCAGGCCGCATCCCGGTGCTGGTAGACCGCAAAGCCGGCATCGTGCTGTTCGAATCAGCGGCGATTCTGTTGTACCTGGCGCAACACAGCGGCCAACTGCTCGAACAGGCCGCACAACCGCGTTGGGCGGCAATCACCTGGCTGATGTACCACAGCGCCAGCATGGGCCCCTTGCTGGGTCAGCGCGTGCACTTCGAGTGCTTCGAGCCCATTCCCAATCCTGCGGCGCAGAAACGCTACCGCGCCCTCACCGAAGATGCCTTCGCACTTCTCGATCAGCAGCTCGCCACCCGTCCATGGCTGGCCGGCGAATCCTATTCGATTGCGGATATCGCCAGCTTCGCCTGGCTGCACATCGCCGAGATCGTTGGCTTCGACTTCAGCTCCTACCGCCATCTGAATCGCTGGTACCGACAAATCGAGCAGCGTCCCGCCGTGCAATGCGGCATTCGTCTCCCGACGCCAGCCACCGGCCCCTGACTCCCCGACCCAGGAATGTCCATGACCCCTATCAGCACCCAAGGCGCGAGCGCCGATGCCTTTGCCTTGCATCCCGGTTACCGTCGTATGTTCGCCCACGATCAGTTGACCCTGGGCATCTTCCTGCCGCTTCGTTTCTATGACGGAGACATAGGCGTGCTGCACGGACAGGCGCAACTGGTCAGCGAGATCGACCGCCTGGGCTTTGCCGCCGCCAGGGTACGTGATGTGCCCTTGTACGACCCTGCCTTCGGTGATGCCGGCCAGGTATTCGATCCGTTCACCTACCTGGCCTATCTGGCGGCGCATACCCGCAGGATCACCCTGGCAACCGGCAGCGCGATTTTCACGCTGCGTCACCCCATCGACCTGGCGAAAGCCGCGACCAGTCTGGATTGCCTGTCTGGTGGACGCCTGGTGCTGGGCATCGCCTCGGGCGACCGACCGGTGGAGTTTCCGGCCTATGGCCTGGCCCATGAAGGCCGAGGGGAGCGCTTCGCGCAGAGCGTGGACTACTTCCGCCAACTGCTGGCCAACCATCCTGCACCGATTCATTCGCCACTGGGACAGCTCGATGGCGCCAAACTGCTGCCCAGCGCCGTCACTGGACGGATCCCGCTGCTGGTGACCGGTTCATCGCGCCAGTCCTTGCAGTGGCTTGGCGAACAGGCCGACGGCTGGATCACCTACCCCGACGCCACCCACAATATCCTTGGGCCTCGGCGCCTGGCCGAGAAAATCAGTGCCTGGCGGGCGCTCATTCCCGGTGGAGGCTTCCGCCCGCATGTCACCAATGAATGGATCGACCTGGATGAGGACCCGACCTTCCCGCGCACGCCGCAACAAGGCGGCTACGTGTTGCGCACCGGTCGAAATGGCCTGATCGATCTGCTGCATGAGTGGCGCGAAGCCGGGGTCAATCATGCGGCACTGGGCATGCAGATGGCGCGGCGCCCGCCGCTGGAAATCATCCAGGAACTGGCCGAAGAAGTGCTGCCGATGTTTCCTGCACTGGCAGGTCCAGAGCCTCATGCACAAGCCTGGTAGCCAAGGCCAGACCATCACGGCCTCACGCAGTGCCGCTCAGCCATATCACCGGTATGGCTGTTTTTCATAAGATGCATCAGAGGTCAGAAACAGGCACTCGATAATCACCCCGAAAAATAACGTTCTCATGTGATGAAAGCCCCCCACTGTCGTACCATCGGCCCATCGACAGAACGGAGGTTGATAGGGTGACGGGGCAGAGCAAACGGATCGTTGTCATTGGCGCAGGCATCATGGGCGCATCCCTGGCGTATCACCTGGCGCGTAAAGGCGCGAAGGTCACCGTGGTCGATGCTGAAGGCATAGCGTCGGGCGTGACCAGCCGCTCATTCGCCTGGATCAATACCTCATTCTCCGAATCCGACCCCATCGCACAACTGCGCGGTGCTGCGATCGAGGCGTACCGCCAACTCGAGACTGAGCTGCCGGGCTTGACGGTGCGATGGACTGGCGCCTTGTCCTACAGCGAGATGTCGAATGCAGTGCCGTCAACTGCAAGTAACCCGCCTTTGGCTAACAAGCTCTCTCGATCACAGATTCAAGACCTTGAGCCCAATCTCAAGCGCCCGCCTGAGTCTGCTTCCTATGCACCGGCAGAAGGCGCGCTGGACCCCGTGGCCGCTACGCATGCGTTGATCGCTGGTGCCCAGGCCCTTGGCGCTAGCATGCTCACTCGAACGCCAGTGCTCGGCCTTGCAATCCAGCATGCAAAGGTGACCGGCGTTGAAACAGCAATGGACATCATCGAAGCCGATATTGTCGTCGTGGCTGCCGGGACAGGTATCACGAAGCTCACGGACAAGCTGGAAGTGTCGCTTCCAATAGAGGCCTCGCCTGCCCTGCTCATCCGCTACAAGACACAACCCGACCTGGTGCGCACCCTCATCTCCAGCCCTGCAATGGAAGTGAGGCAAACTGCGCAAGGGACGCTGCTGGCAGCAGAAGATTACCTGGACGACACCCTGGAAAATCAGCCGGCCGCGATAGCGCTGCGCACGGCCAAAGCCATTCAAAACGAGCTCCATGGCGTCACTTCCATAGAGCCGGAATGGGCGGGTGTCGGGCTCAGGCCCATGCCTGCCGATGGTATTCCCATCATCGGTTATCTACCCAAGGTGGGCGGCGTCTATGTGTGTGCAGTGCACCCCGGCGTTACGTTGGCGGCGATAGTGGGGAGACTCGCCAGCGAGGAGATCATCGATGGCGAGGTTTGCAGTACCCTGGGGCCATGTCGGCCAGATCGCTTCTTCCCAAGATAGTGGCACCTGTTGTGATGCCGCTATCGACCCATAGACAGGCAGCTAACGGTCAGACACCGTCAGATTTCAGCGCCGAGAACTGCCTCAGCCAGTTGGCCATCGAAGTGGGTTTGGCTGCCTGGTGAGAGCAATGCAGCGTGTCTGGGCCTCAGTAGGGACTGGGTTTTGGCCAACTGGGGTAAGTGGATCTATCCGGACTGTGAAATCTCGCAAGTCCTTGTGATTGATGGCTATAAACCTGGCTCGCACATGGAGTTGCTTGAGTAATTCTCCGAGCCGCTGAGAGGTTGGTGTCGCGCCAGTTATGCTTGACTGCAACCGAACCCCATATTCGCTCACTGCCTTACCTGTTGGCTGACTGGCAGTTGTACACGAAACGTTGTCCCCACCCCGACCTGGCTCGAAACGGTTATCTCACCACCGTGTTTCTTTACAATACCGTAGGAGAGAGACAGACCTAGCCCGGTGCCTTGTCCTATGGGCTTCGTGGTGAAGAAAGGGTCGAAGATTTTCTGTACGTTCTCCGGTGCTATCCCCGCGCCTGTATCTGTAACTTCGATGTATATCCAGCAGCCGTGTTGGGCGGTACTCAATGTGATGGTGCCACGCTCCGGTCCAATAGCCTGGGCGGCGTTAACCACCAGGTTCAAGATCACCTGGTTGATCTGCGACGGCAGGCATTCGATCTCGGGCAACGGCTGGTACTGTTTTACCACGTCTGCCTTGTATTTAAGCTCACTGGCAACGATGTTTAACGTGGAATCGATGCCCTGCTGCACGTTGGCCCATTGCCACTGCTGAGTGCTGTCAGTCCGCGAGAAGTCTTTCAGGTCCTTGACGATCTGCGCCACGCGACCGATTCCGTCCTTGGACTCCTTAATCAGGATGGGAATGTCTTCCCTGAGGAATTCCAGCTCGGTGTGCTCGCGCAGCCTTTGCAAGGCCATGCTGGTTTCGCTGATGCCCAGTGCCTGCTCTGCCTCGCGATAAGCGTCGAGCATGGTCGCCAGTTGCAGGAAGTACCCTTCTAGAGTACCGAGATTGGAGGACACGAAACCGATCGGATTGTTAATCTCGTGTGCTACGCCAGCTGCCATCTGCCCCAATGAGGCGAGCTTCTCCGACTGCACCAGCTGGCTTTCAAGTTGCTTACGCTCGTCGATCTCCTGCTGTAAGGCGTCGCTGGCTAGCTTCAGTTCATGGGTGCGCAACTCAACCCGCTGTTCGAGCTGGTGCATTTGCAAGGAGGCGCGCTGGGTCATTTCCCATTTGGTCAGCAGGGTGTTGGCCATCTGCTGGACCTCGATGTTGTCGAACGGCTTTTTCAGGATCAGCAGTCGGTCGTGGGCCTGAAGCCGGTCGAGCAGTTCCTCCCAGGAATAGTCCGAGTAGGCGGTGCACACCACTACTTGCAACTGCGGGTCCACCTGCCATAGCTGCTCGATGGTCTTGGCACCGTCCCAACCATCGGGCATGCGCATATCGACGAAGGCCAGCGCGTAGGGTTTCTGGGCGCGAAGCGCCCGTTTCAACAGGTCGAGACCTTCCTCGCCGCCATACGCCGAGTCGAGTTCGACCACCGGCCGTTCCTGCTTGGGCTGGTCACCGAACAGTAACGCCTCCATCTCGTCCAGCTCGGCGGTCTGCGGCCGGATTGGGGTCAGGACTTTGCGAAAGTCCTCATGGATCGATGGCATGTCATCTATCAGCAGGACTCGGCGATTAGATAAGTTACTCATGCAGGCTCCGTCACTGCGGTTAGCGGGATCCGCAGCGTAAAGAGCGCCCCCAGACCAGGGCCGTCGCTGTGAGCTGTGAGCTGGCCATTCATCTCGATCGCGGCCAGGGCGCAACTGTGCAGGCCGAAGCCATGCCCATCCTTGCGGGTGGTGAAGCCGTGGGCAAAAATCTTCTGCAGGTTTTCCGGGGCAATGCCTTCGCCTTCGTCCAGAACGCTCATTTCCAGGAAGCCTCCCTCGATTATCCGCGTCCTTAGGGTCATGGTCCTGTGCTCGTTGCCTTGACCGGACATGGCGTACTTAGCGTTACTGATCAGGTTGATCAGGATCAGCAACATTCGATGCCGATCACCCATCACTTGGGGCAGTTCATCGAAGTCGCGCACCACGTTCACTTGGTGTCGACTCAGCGCCCCGGCATTCATGCGTAGCGCATCTTCTATCAGATCGTTGACCGACAGTGGCTCGGGCAAACTCTTGGCCCCAGCATAGGATTGTTGGGTGGCCACCACTTCCTTGATGTGGTCTACGCTCTTACTCATCCGCTCTAACTCGGCCACAATTTCGCGCTGCTCATGAGTGATTGCCTCGGTCAGTTGGTTGAGGTAACCGGGAAGCAGTCTGCCTTTGGGGTCTTGGGTAAGAAATTGGCCGAGTTCACCTGAATGCTCATTGAACATTTGCATTGCCTTGCCCAAGCCGTGGGTCTTGCTGCTGCGCAGGGTTTGGGCAATCAGATTGGAGGATGTGTTCACGCTGTTGAGCACGTTGCCTACGTTGTGCAGCACGTTGGTGGCGATCTCCGCCATGCCAGCGTGGCGCGCAGCGCTGAACAGTTCGCTTTGGGCATTCTTGAGCTCCCGGGTGCGATCCTCGACCCGTTGCTCTAGAACTTCATTGGAAGCCTGCAACGCGTTGTTGACCCGCCTCACCTCGGAGAAGCTGCGCACCAGCAGGGCAGCTAGCCCCACGACCGAGAGCATCAGTAGGCCGGACAACCACAACGTGTAGAGGTGATACCTACGATCGTTTTTCTCAACCTCCTGCTGGTCCCGATCCAGCAGGCTGGTAATGGTATCCAATCGTTCGGCGACTGGAATCGTCTCGATGTCCTCGAGCAGGCGATTGACGATAGGTTGCTCGCGCAGGATCAATGCCACATGGCTGCTCAATAGGTTGACCGGTGTCTGAAACTCGCTAGGCAGGTTCTGCACGTTGACAGCCAAATCGCCCAGCCCGACCTCGATCTCTGCCGCCTTGTCGGCAGACGTAACCTGTGCGAACTCCAGGGCACTGAGCAAGAGGTCATAAGTGTCGGTGGCGAATACATGGACCTCCTGCCGGCGCGGGTCGGGAACCTTGTTTAGCCGGGTTTGGATACCGTCCTCGGCAGCGGGGAGAAATGCAAGCGAGTTTCGCAGTAACGCGTTGTGCGACTTGAATTGCTCGACAAGCCGAGCTTTTTCCCCAAGCGCAGCGAGAAAGCCATCGTGGGCATCACGCCATTGTGCCGAGTCGTTGCGCCCTTGCTCGGTTTCTTGGCTGTCGAAGCGTGTCCAAAGTCGCTTCATCTCTTTGAGGGGCGTCACGAGTGGATCGTAGTCATGGGATATGGCCACCCGCGCCTTGAGCATTTCGTTTTCCCACACCGCATCCTGCTGCTTGAGCTGACGGATAAGATCCCGAGATTCGTTGTAGGTCTGGGTCTGCTCTGAACCGGAATTCAGGTAAAGGAACAGCAGCATTGACGATAGCGCCAGGACCAAGCCACTGAGTGAAAGCAGGCTTGCGCGTCGGGAAATTGCCCTCATGGCTGCCCCACATTGTCAGAGGTGAGGGTCTTGAGAAACATCACAATCAGTCTACGGTCTTCGTCGCTGGGTATCCGTCCAAGCTGGTACTGAAACATCACGTCAACCGCGCGCTCCAGAGTAGGAGCCGAGGCATCATGGAAATAGGGCGCGGTCATCGCCACGTTTCGTAGACTCGGAACCTTGAAGACGCCTCGATCCGCTTCGTCACCCGTCACGTTGAAACGTCCCTGGTCGGCTTGAGTCGGGCTTCCACGATCAGTCGTATAGTCACCGAATACGCCGAACTTCTGGAACATGTTGCCACCGATGTTCACACCTTGATGGCAAGCAATACAGCCATAGTCCTTGAAGCGCTGGTAGCCGTATTTTTCCTGCAGGGTCAGCGCCTCGGTGTCGCCCTGCAGATAACGATCAAAGCGGGCGCCGGGTGTTAAAAGAGTCCTTTCGTAGGTGGCCAGCGCGTCGAGGATGTTGTCCTTGGTCACGGTATCCTGGTAAGCATCGGCGAAGGCTTGGCGGTAACGGTTTTCGTCGGAGATACGCTGCACTATCACCTGCCAGTCCCCGCCCATCTCATGGGCACTGGTGATGACTGCATTGCCTTGCTCTTCTAGCGACTCAACTCGACCATCCCAGAACTGGCGGAAGTTGAGGCTGGCATTGAAGACCGTCGGAGTATTGAGTGACAGTTGCTGGCCACCTACTCCGATCGAAAAGGCATGGCCATCGGCCCCGTATTTATCGAGACGGTGGCAGCTGGCACAGGATAAAGAGCCGTCGAGTGACAACTGTGGCTCGTTGAACAATTGACGTCCCAGTTCGACGCGCGCAGGCATCAGTGTGGGAATCGGCGGCAGGGGTTTGAGCGGTTCGTCCAGAGGTTCGGCCCCTGTGGCCGAGCACAGAGCCAGCAGGCCCAGCAAGCACAGGCCACTCCACAAGCGCCCCCTGTGACGCACATGAAGATGTAGGCAGGTATCGAGCTCGAACATCCGTGAGAGTCCTTTTCCCATGGCTGACGAATACGAGGGAGTGCGTTGCCATCAGATTAGATGCCTTCGGCACTTTTTGCCTGTCGTCTGCCAATCGGTGTTCCGGTGCCCATGGCAAAAAAATGATCTAGCCTTTGCCCAAGCACGCTTCGCTCAGGAACCCACAACGTGCCGCCATCGACCGACGCGCGAGGCCCCACATGGAAGTGCAATCTACTCCGAACTCGTCCACTCGGCCGACTGTGTTGCTGGTTGATGACGAAGAGCCGATCCTCCACAGTCTGCGCCGATTATTACGGGGGCAACCCTATGACGTGGTGCTTGCGACCAGCGGTGAACAGGCGCTGGCGCTGATGGCAGAGCAGCCAGTAGATCTGGTGATGAGCGATGCACGTATGCCGGGCATGGACGGAGCAACGTTGCTAGCGCAGGTCCACCAATGCTATCCCGCAGTTGTGAGGATCATGCTTACTGGCTATGCAGACCCCGGTGCGATCATCAAAGCTGTCAATGATGGTCGTATTCACCGTTACATCAGCAAGCCATGGAACGACCACGAGATGCTACTGACCTTGCGCCAGGCCCTTGAGCATCAACATTCCGAGCGCGAGCGCCAGCGGCTGGAGGTACTCGCGCGAATGCAGAACGCTCAGTTAAAGCTGCTAAACATGAATCTGGAGAAGCGCGTGGCAGCCCGCACCGCCGAATTGCAGCAGACTGCCGACATGCTCGATCTGGCTTACGAAGAACTGAAACACAGCTACGTCACTGGAACCGAAGTATTCTCGATGCTGGCCAACCTGCGGCTGCCGCCGGCCAAGCAGACCAACCGTCAGATCATCGAGTTAGTTCGCTGTTATTGCAGGGCCTACGCCTTGGGCGAGGCGGCTAGTCGCGATCTAACTATGGCTGCGGCGTTGTACAACATCGGCAAGCTGAGCTGGCCGGACAGCATGATTGTTGCGCCTTCGGACCTGCTTATGCACAGCGACCGCGAGCGCTACCGCGACTATCCACGCCAAAGCGAATCGCTTCTGATGACCCTGGAGCCTATGAAGGATGCGGCGCGTCTGATCCTCCATCACCAGGAGCACTGGGACGGCAGTGGTTTCCCTGACCGCCTCAAAGGTGAAGCCATTCCGTTCGGCGCCCGCCTCCTTAAGCTGGCTGTGGACTTCGTCGAACTGCAGCGTGGACTGATCCTCGAAAGGCAGATGAACAGCGACGAGGCCTTGCTCTACCTGCGCAAGTACAGCGGCCGTCTTTATGAGCCGGCGCTGCTTGAGGATTTCGTCGACGTCTGCGCTACGTTCCTCAGTGATCTCACCCTGGCGGACCCTGAAGTCCGTGTTTGCGCCACCCGCGACCTGGTCTCCGGAATGGTGCTGGCGCGCAATTTGAACGCTGACAACGGCATGTTGCTGCTTAATGCTGGAAAGGTGTTGAGCGCCGCACTGGTGGAAAAGCTGATAGCGTTCGAATCCATGGAGGGGGGTAAATACTGCATTTTTGTCAGGGCCCCATTGGACGAAGATCCAACGCTTGGGGCGTCGGGCTCAGCGCTGTGCTGAAACAATAGCCTTGGCCCTCGGCGCCTGGCCGAGAAGATCAGTGCCTGGCGGGCGCTCATCCCCGGCCCAGGCTTGCGCCCGCCTGTCACCAATGAATGGATCGACCTGGATGAGGACCCGACCTTCCCACGCACACCGCAACAAGGTGGCTACGTGTTGTGTACAAGCCTGGTAGCCGAAGCCAGGCCTAGGAGACGTAACGGCTAAACCCTACTCAATCGACTGAGATACTAACCGGCTTCGTCTGGACAAACCTGCTTGCAAGGCGAACGCAATGACTACAGTCGCTGGCGCAGAAAAGCTGCTCAGCCCAGCACCGGCAAACATCAAGGCCAGCCCCGATGCGGTGGCGCCAAACCAGGCCGTCAAGCCGACAGCATTCCATGCGGGCTCCTCGTCGAGCGCAACCACATCAAGACGTCCCAAAAGAATCTGCGCTAATGCCACACCGACCCAAGCCACTACAAAGATGCCTTGGTAGGCCAACGCCTTGAGCAAGTATGCGAACACATCCGCGAGCATCAGGCCATACACGATCAGCCCAACCGCCAGCGCCCACATCAGGTACGAACCCCGCAGGCCGAAACGGCAAAAGAACGCCTGCATGTTCAAGGTCGCCAGGTAGTAATTGGCCGTGTTGATCCGGGTTTGCGTGGCCCAGACGAACAACAGCCCCCACAGCCCCATCAACTGCAGGATCGCCATGACCACCGACACCTCGTTCAGCGCGCCTTCGTTGGGAATGCTGCTGACCAGATAGATGCCCGCCGCGCCATTGAGCAGGAAAGTCACCATGTAGAACGGCATGCCGAAGTTCCAGCGACCGTGGTACTCGGCGTCTTCAGGTTTGCCGAAACGCGCGTAATCGAAGGTGAACAGCATCAGGATCCAGACACCCATGTAGGCCACGAAGCAGTCCCACCAGCCGAAGGCAGCGGGAGTCGCCGGGCCGAAGTCCAGCCATTGCGGCTGGTAGCCATAACGGCTGATAGACAACCCCACCGCCGCCAGCAGACCGCCAAGGTACACCGGCAGCAGCACACCGTTGAGCTTGTCCAGCCAGTGCTGCACGCTGCCCAGTACCATCGGCACGCTGTACAGCACCACCAGCAATGCGGCCAGCGGATACACCAACTGTGGGTACAGGTGATTGAGCGCCACGGCAATCACCGAGCCCTCGAAAACGGCGTAGTAGATCGCCGTGGAAAAGAAGATCAGCGTCGCCAGGCACGCACCGGTGCTGCCGAACAGCAGCCGCGAAAACAGCGCCACCGACAAGCCGCTGCGCATCGCGAAGCGACTGAGCACGCTGTTGACCAGGCCATAGCTGATCACCGACAACAGCATGCCGATCAACGCATTGCGCGCGCCGTAGGACAGCGCCAGGGAAGCGCCGACCACGATATAGAACATCGCACTGCACACCGCCCACCAGGCCATGGTCAGCGACAGTCGCCCCATGCGCGCATCGCCCGGAACGGGGTGATTGGCCGGGTCCTGTCCGGTTTGACTCGATTGCGATAAAGCAGCCATATGCGTGAACTCCAGAGCCAGTCAGAGGTTGAAGCGCGGGCAGCCGCCCCCGCACCGAGGGGCGGCGTTGGCTTGCCTTTTTGGCTTTGCCCGCGCAGTGCGGCGGGCAGATCAGGAAGGGAACAGCTTGCTCAGACAGCTGAGTTTTTTCTTGTAGGAACGTCGGGCTTGCAGCGCCTCTTCCAGCGTCACCGCGACGAAGCGGGCCTTCTGGTTGGGTTGCATCTGGCCGACCAGGTCGAGGTCGGCGCTGATCACCGTGCCGATCATCGCGTAGCCGCCACCGGACACTGCATCGCGGTGCAGGATGATGGGCTCGAGCCCTGCCGGCACCTGGATCGAGCCGATCGGGTAGCAGCTGTCGACGATGTTCGAAGGGTCGGAGCCTGCGCCGAATGGCTGCTCGCGAGGCTGGAAGCTCAGCGGGCTGCCACCCTTGAAGCGATAGCCGATGCGATCTGCCTCCGAGCCGACGGTCCAGGCTTCGGCGAAAAAGCTGTCCGCCGCCGCCAGGGTCAGGCGCTCGTAGTACAGCCCCGGCACCACCCGCAGGGTGATCTCCCCTCCCAGCGACTGACGCAACGCCATGGGCAGGCTCGCCCCGGCACGCCCCATGCCGCTGGCGTTACCTACCGGCAGTTCATCACCAATCACCAGCCTGCGCCCCTGATAACCACCCAGCGCCCCCAGCGCGTAGGTGGAACGACTGCCGAGCACCACCGGCACATCGATACCGCCGGCCACCGCCAGATAAGCCCGCGCCCCAGCCTTGGGAAAATCGAAACGCAGCACTTGGCCGGCCTTCACTTCGAAGGCGGTGTCCAAGTGCATGTCCACGCCATCGACCTTCGGCGTCATCTGCGCGCCACATACCGCCACCAGGGCGTCCTGCTGAAATTCCAGCTCCGGCCCCAGCAAGGTGCACTCCAGCGCTGCCGAATTGGCCGGATTGCCCACCAACTGGTTGGCCGCGCTCAGGGCGTACTGGTCCAGTGCCCCGGAAGGTGGGATACCCAGATGGTAGTAGCCTTCGCGGCCGAGGTCCTGCACCGAGGTGGCCAGACCGGGTTTGAGCACCTTGATCATGCCAGCACCTCCTGCAGCGACTTGGGATAGCCGATCGGGTCGGCGAGGAACGCATCGAGCGAGAACTCCACCGGCCGGATGCGCAGATCGAAGCGCCCGGCTTCGACCTCGGCCACGGCGTGGTCATAGGCATCGCGGTCCATCGGTTTGAACTGCACGATGTCGCCGGGACGGAAGAACACCATGTGTTCCTTCAGGTACGCCAGGTTCTGCTGCGGGTCGTAGATCGGTGCCGGGGTGACGCCAAACATCTGGTAGCCACCGGCGCCACGTACCGAGTAAATGCAACCGAAGCAGCCGCCATGGCCCAGGGTCAATTTCGGCGTGTCGGTACGCGGTCGCAGGTACTTGGGCACCTGCAACTGGCGTTCACGCTCGACCATCTGGAACATGAACGGCAGGCCCGCCACGAAGCCCACCATCGAAACGAACCACGGCGCGCCACTGTGGGCGGCGATGAACGCCTCGACGTCGGCCAAGCCGTTGATGCGCGCGGCGTACTCCAGGTCCGTGGCATTCGGGTCCTGGTGGCGGTCGCGAAAGCGCATCAGGGTTTCGTGGGTCCAGGGATCGTTGTAGAGCACCGGGATCTCGATGATCCGGGTGTGCAGGGTGTGCTCGGCCACGGCCTCGGTCTCGGCCCCCTTCACCGCTTCCAGCAGATCGGCCGGCGCGATGCGATCCGGGTCAAAGCGGATCTGGAACGAGGCGTTGGCCAAGCACACGTCGAGCACGCCATCGAGGGCCAGACGCTCCACCGCGCGGGTGACCGCCATGCCCTTGAAGAAGGCTTCAAGGGACATGCTGTCGCTGACTTCGGCAAACAGATGTTCGTCGGCGCCAAAGCTGTAGCGAATCGGACTGCTCATGCTGCACCTCCGCTGCGGCGCTCGGCCAGCCAGGTTTCCAAAGTGCCGGTATGGAAATCGGCGGTGTGCAACCAGGGTTGCTCCAGCAGTTCGCCGTGCAACGACAAGGTGCTGGCCATGCCGCTGAGCGTGGTCTGCTCGACCGCCAGTCGCGCGCGAGCCAGGGCTTCGGTGCGATCACGGCCATGAACAATCAGCTTGGCCAGCAGCGAGTCATAGTATGGCGGTACCCGGTAGCCTTCATACAGATGGCTGTCGACCCGCACGCCCTCGCCTTGTGGCCAGTTCAGCGCTTGCACAAGCCCTGGGCTTGGGAAGAAGTCCCGTGCCGGGTCTTCGGCGTTCAGGCGCATCTGCAGGGCTGCGCCGTTGATCTCGATATCGCTTTGCCTGAGCCCCAGTGGCTCGCCACCGGCAATGCGCAACATGGCTTGGACCAGATCGATACCGGTGATCAGCTCGCTGACCGGATGTTCCACCTGGATCCGTGTGTTCATCTCGATGAAGAAAAACTCGCCGGTGGCGTCGTCGTACAGGTATTCAAGGGTGCCGGCGCCCTTGTATCCCAGCGCCTCGGTCAGGCGCACGGCGCTCGCGGACAGGGCCTCGCGCTGCTGCGCATCGAGGACCGGCGACGGCGCTTCCTCGAAGATCTTCTGGCGACGGCGTTGCAGCGAACATTCGCGCTCGAACAGGTGCACCGCCTGCTTGCCGTCGCCCAGCACCTGCACTTCGATATGCCGGGCCTTGCCGATGAAGCGCTCCAGATACACCGCGCCATTGCCAAAGGCAGCCAGGGCTTCGCGCTGGGAACGGGGGAACTCTTCGCGCAACTGTTGCTGGTTTTCCGCCAGGCGAATGCCGCGTCCGCCGCCTCCGGCCGAGGCCTTGATCAGCAGCGGGAAACCGACGGATTTGGCGGCCTCGACCGCCGATTCCACATCGAACAGTTCATCGGCAGAACCGGGCACCACCGGCACGCCCGCCGCTTGCGCGGTCCGCCGGGCCTCGGCCTTGTCACCCATGCGGCGGATGGTCTCGGGGCATGGGCCGACGAAAATCGCCCCGGCCGCGAGTACCGCTTCGGCGAATTCGGCGTTTTCCGAAAGAAAACCGTAACCGGGGTGTACCGCATTGGCCCCGGTGGCCTTCAGGGCACCGAGCAAGGCCTCGACATTGAGGTAGCTCTTGTCAGCGCGGGCCGGGCCGAGGATGTGCACTTCGTCGGCCATGCGCGCGGCCTGGGAATCGACGTCTGCTTCGCTGCACGCCGCCACGGTTGGAATCCCGAGCGCCTTCGCGGCACGGATGATCCGCACGGCGATCTCGCCACGGTTGGCGACCAGCAGTTTACCAATGCCTTGGGTCATGGTCGTGCCCTCACGCGTCTTCGAGTGTCGCGATGACCTGACCCGGCTCCACCGGATCACCGTCTTCGACCAGAAACGCGTCCAGGCGCCCTGCCGTACCCGCGGTCAGTTCGGAAAACTGCTTCATGACCTCGATCAGGCCAATCACCGTGTCGGCACTGACGTTGGCACCGGCCTCGACGTAGTTCGGCGATTCCGGGGTGGCTTTGCGGTAGAAAGTCCCCGGCAACGGGGTGATGACTGTGTGCTGCGCCATGTCTGTTCCTCTTGGAATAGTTGTAGAAAGGCAGGCAAAAAATCTGTGTGTCGAGCAAACCCTGGCGTCTGTGCGCCAGGTGTCTTCGGTGGCGTTATCGCGGTGCGCGCACCTCGATCCCCGCGCCATCGAGCGCTTTGCGGGTGGCCTCGACCAGTGCCAGGGCACCGGGTGTATCGCTGTGCAAGCAGATAGAGTCGAATTCGATCGCCAGGTCTTCACCTTCCACCGTGCGCACCACGCCTTGCTGACAGGCACGCAGTACCCGCGCAGCTACCTGCGCGGGGTCGTAGGCACGCACATTGCGGGTGAAGACGATGGAGCCGCTGATGTCGTATTCGCGGTCGGCGTAGAACTCGCGGATCACCGGTTGGCCGAGCTCCGTGGCGATACGCCAGATCGTCGAGTCGGGCATGCAATACAGCAGCAATTCAGGCTCCAGGCGCTGCAGGTTTTCTATCAGCAAACGCGCCGCTTCTTCGTCCCGGGCCAGGTGCATGTACAGCGCACCGTGAGGTTTGATGTGTTGCAGGGCCACGCCTTGAACTCGGGCGAGCTCACGCAGGGCGCCCAGCTGATACAGCATGTCGTCCACCAGCTCCTGGGCCGATGCATGGATGTGGCGGCGGCCGAACCCGACCAGGTCGCGAAAGCCCGGATGGGCACCGACGGCCACGCCCAGGCGCTTGGCCTGCTCGACCGTACGACGCATGGTGCCGGGGTCGCCGGCATGGAAACCGGTGGCGATGTTGGCCGAGCTGATGAAGCCCATCAGTTCGTTGTCGACCCCGTCGCCGATCGTCCACGGACCGAAGCCTTCGCCCATGTCCGAATTGAAATCTACTGCCTGCATGACACGTGCTCCTGACGCTTGTGACTTCATGCAGAGCACGTTAAGTTCCAGCCACCCCCTTGGGAAGATCAATTATCCGAGGGGATATCTTCTGAAAAACAGATACCTCATCAAGCGGAGTGTTCATGTCTCTGACCCTGCGCCAGGTTCGCTACTTCGTCGCCACGGCCGAGATCGGGCAAATCTCCCAAGCTGCGATTCATCTGAATATTTCCCAGTCGGCCGTAACCACTGCGATCAAGGAACTGGAGGGCATGCTCGGCACGCTACTGTTCCAGCGCTCGGCCCAGGGCATGAGCCTGACCGATGCCGGACGGCACTTTCTCAATCGGGCCTACGTGATCTTGCGCAGTGTCGACGACGCCCTTAACAGCCCACTGCCGGACGTTCGCGCCACCGGCCTGTTGCGGGTGGCGGCCAGTTACACGGTGATCGGCTACTTCCTGCCGCATCACCTGCAACGCCTGGAACACTGGCACCCGGACGTGGCCATCGAAGTGCACGAACGGGAGCGCCAGGCCATCGAGCAAGGCCTGCTGGAAGGCGAATTCGACATGGCGGTGGTGCTGACCTCGAACCTGACCCACCCGGACATCGTCTCGAAAACCCTGTTCAATTCCGAGCGCCGGCTGTGGCTGCCCAGCCATCACCCGCTGTGCGAACGCTCGGCGGTGAGCCTTGCCGACGTCACACAGGAGCCCTTCATCCTGCTTACCGTCGACGAAGCCGAACAAAGCGCCATGCGCTACTGGGAACATGCCCACCAGCAGCCCAACGTGCGAATCCGCACCAGCTCTGTGGAAGCAGTGCGCAGCATGGTGGCCAACGGCAGCGGCGTGGCGATTCTCTCCGACCTGGTACACCGCCCCTGGTCGCTGGAGGGTAAACGCATCGAGACAGTGACCATCACCGACAAGGTCACCCCCATGAGCGTCGGCCTGGCCTGGCATCGCGAGCGGGAATTCAGCCCGGCGATGCACGCGTTCCACAATTACTTCCACGACGCCTTCCTGGCGCCGCAACAACTTTCCGCACGGCGCTGAAAGCTACGAAAGCCTATTCGAGTAATGGGCAGACGTGACGTTGCAAACGACCACTTCGGTGGCTGTGAAATGGCGATTAAGACAGGCTGAGGAATGCGTACATACTGGTGCCCTGTTGTGATGCCGCTATCGCCCCATAGCCGGGCAGCTAACGGTCAGACACCGTCAGTTTTCAGCGCCGAAACTGCCTCAAGCAGTTGGCCATCGAAGTACTCCGTACCATCGCGGGGCTCTGAATCCAACCGCCGCATGGCCTCGACCAACAGTTGAGGAACTGCGACTCGCTGGCTCAGAAAAGTAGCGACCATGAGATCTGAAAGCGCTTCAAAAGGCGTGTCCCAGGCATCTCGACAACGCTGTAGCAACGTTGTCGACGCCGCACCTTTCCAAGGACCGATGAGGCTGGATACTGTCGTCATTCAATCCATCGCTCCGATAGTAATTGCGCAATTTCTGGCCCCGAACGGTTGTGTGAGGACTGTTTTCTCAAAGAAATGAGCGTACTCGCTGCCATTCCTTCCAGCACTCTTCTGGGACGATGTCCTCGTAACCCCGCTCTTTTTCCAACGCGACGGCGACACTGAAGGGTATTGCTGTCGCGGTTGCATTATCGCGAATCTCAAGCACCTCATCCTCGTTGAGCTGGGAGCCTTTGCGATCCTCCGCCGCCTTGAGCAGGGATACAAGCGCCGGAACAAAAACGAGACACAGCGGATCGGTGGACAAAGGTTTGCCTCTTGCGAAGTTGATTGGGACTAGGGATGCAGCTTATAGACCCAGGCAAGCACACGCAAAGCCCAACCCCACCTTGGCTGCTTTGCCAGGCAGCCACGGCGATTCGCTATGGGTCGATAGGGCTCACTCGAGCATGGCCGCTTTCGGCCCATTGCTGCCGCTCGCGAGAACCACGAATATCTGCATTCGCGTGATGAGGTGACGCATGGCGACCATAGAAATATCAGAACTTGCCGACTGGAAACTGTTCGAGACCGTGGCTCAGAAGCTTGAGCACGGAATAGGCGGTTACTGGAATGAAAAAGCCGACGGACTTGATCAGCGCTACTGGAGCCTGACCGCTGGCGAACACACGCTTACCCTACACCTTGAGCACTACCTAGGCATTTCAGTATTTGTATCTGATGATTCCGACGAGATAGTTCAACGAGTGCGTGCATTGTTTGAGTAGGCACGGCGCGTAATGGGCAGCGGCTGACGACAGGCAGACGTCGGTCAATACGGTCACTACCATTCAAAACACGCCAGTGAGTATTCGGGAGAAGTAGATGAGCGGGGATTTCACCTATGTATGGTTACTGCCGCTGCTGGAAAAGCCATTAGGGGAAGGTACGCAAGAGTTGCCCCGTACGATAAAGGCCCTTGGCGAAAAATGCACACTTCCTGGCGACATAGCGTTGCAACCGCTGGTCGTTACAGCGCTGACGTCACATTCTGACTATTGGTCGGGATTAGCGCTCAAATGGTTGGAGGATGGTTTCCCCATGGATCCCGAGCTGACAACGCTCTTGATTCAGAGCTCCGAAGATCGAACGCTGTCTCAGTCTCGACGCCACAGGGCACGTAAGCTTGCCTGTCGACAACGGTCAGGAAGCTGAACCCATAGCAGCCTCCAAGGGCGAAGCACACCGAAATGTATCTGCACTCGCCCATACTGCGTTGAACGGGGCTCGGAATGCTCATGTACTCCAGTACACTCCGCTTCCTCCTCCGTTTTGCCTCGTCTGACCTTCGCGCAGACACATTTCATACAGACCCTAGCCCATATAAATCCTTGGTATGATCAGTTTCTCGAGCTACACATGGAGTGTGCAATGCTTCCCAACAAGGCTTGCCCGGTGGTGCTGTCGTCTTCGCTACCGATCAGGCTTCTCCTGTTTCGGCATCCCCTGGCGGGCACCCAACTGGTTAAAGGCACTATCGAGAACGCAGAGCTACCCAGCGAAGCTGCCTTGCGTGAGCTGACTGAGGAGTCCGGTATCACTGGCGCTACGGTTGAGACAGACCTGGGGTGCTGGGACGCTGAACATCGAGATCAGATATGGTCGTTTCACCTTTGTCGATCAGGTCGACACCTGCCTGAGCGCTGGGCTCATCAGACACTGGATGACCACGGCCACGTGTTCGAGTTTTTCTGGGCTCCGCTAGATGATCTTCCCTACACCGATTGCCACCCGGTGTTCCAGAGAGCGCTGGCGTTTTTATTTCAAAGACTCAAGGAGTGGTCGTTAACAGCGATGAGCGACTGACCGCTTCCGACTCATAGCAGAGCCTAAGGCCAAGGTGCTGGCAATTACCTCAATCACCCGGTGGTAGCGAGGCCTGCAGCGTCTTCAGGTCAGAGGTCGGGAGTACAAGGCTTTCCAAGGCCAGCATGCTGCCGTTGGAGAGTTGCCAGTTGTAGAAGTCTGAAAAGTCATTCCTGGCCAGCGCCCGGATAGTCTTCGCAACAAAACCGTGTGCTACAAGAAGAACACGCTTCGACGGATATCTCGACTCCAGATCTACCAATCCGCCTCTGACCCGCTTCACAACATCAGCTATCGACTCTCCTCCGGTGGGCCCTACCCCCCATTGGCGCGTAATGTTTCGCGACCAAAGCTGCGGATATCGTTCCCTTGCGTCCGCCTGGGTCAACCCCTCGAAAACCCCAACATCACGCTCTCGAAAGCAGTCCATTGTCTGGGCCGGGAGCTTGAGCTTCTCGTTAAGAATACTGGCGGTTTCCATTGCTCGTAGACGAGGAGATACGACAAGCGTGTCCAGCTCATGGGGCAAACTCGCCCTTAGTTCTTGAGCTTGCTCACGCCCCCGCTCCGTGAGCGATGGGTCGAGCGATCCCAGGTAACGATGTTCGGCATTCGCCCAGGTTTCACCATGCCGTACGATATACAGGTCCATGAAATCCATCTCATCAGTGTAGAAGCGGCGGATTGTATCAACCTTGAAGTAGCTGGCGCGGATGATCTCGAACGTCCGCTATGGGTCGAAAGCAGTGGGCCTCGAACAATCGAAAAGCCCTACGGGAGACCATCACTACAGCCTGATACCGCCCTCGAGCAGCGCCGCAAGGATAAACGGCCCCTTCTTCTCCAGATACTCAGCCATCCCACCGGTATTGGTGGCCTCAAGCTCAATCTTGAGGTCTTGATACCGCTGCCTGAGGGAGGCGTCGTTCCTGAGCAGATCCCTGAACTTCAGCATCTGGATGACTGAAAGGTGTCCACGCCTGCAGATGTGGATCTTATGGGTGCGCACCTCGCCAACATTGCGGCGGTAGAAATGGTGTCCTTCCGACAGATCACTGCCGCGGACATACCCCAGGCTAAGCAACACCTCGTCTCGCGCGGCCTCATTACGATGCTCTGAAACCTCGATCAGCACATCGATCTCGGGCTTGGCTGCAAGTTGCGGGACAGCCGTACTGCCTACATGGTGCATCGCCAGAAGCTCATCACCGAATGCCGAGACAAGCAGCGTTTTGTCCGCCTCGTACCGTTGCGGCCATTCAGGGGTGTAGGTCGTGATCTTGCTGGTCAGTGCCATGGGCCATCCTTGGACAGGTTAAACGTTCTGATGCGCCGTCACGGCAGGCGCCTGCCGCCAATCAAGCACAATCGAGTCTCTAGTGGCCTTGCGCAGCCTGATCAGGCTGCGCGCCCAGACTCGCCAGAAAAACCTCGGCATCCCGATTCGACCGCAAGTAGACCACGCGACACCCCGACGGCGCCGTCGCCACGAATCGCTTCATCGCCTCCCGAGACGAGGTTTTCGTTCGCCACATGAACCTGAAAAACTCCGGCAGGTTGGCCAGCAGTTCCGGGCAGTCGTCCGGCAGGTCGGGCCGAGAGCGACCGCGGTTCAGGGCCGTTCTGAGGAGCACGCGCCAGATTCGAAGCGGCGCCGAGCGATCGATCCATATCAGCATGTCAGCGCGGGCCAGCCGGTTGTTCCATGTGGTCGAGTGCCCGCCTTCGAAGATCCAGCGCTCACGGGCCTCGACCTCATGGCAAAGACGCGTCTTCTCGTCACGGCTGCGTTCGACCCACCCCGGCTGCCAGTGAATCGTGTCGATATGCACGACCGGCAGCCCAGTGCGCTCGCCAAGCTTGCGCGCCAGGGTGCTTTTCCCGGACCCTGGCTGACCAATGATCATCACCCGTTGCATTGAAGCTCCCTGCCTGCTGAATTTTGGGCGCGCGATTCTACGGCAATCGCCGACATGGTCAACTGCAAGCACACACTCGAAGCAGTTTGGGCGCAGGTCCCGTATCCTGTTCCCTGCCACTCTCACGGATGACATGATGGTTCTCAACGCCCTCACGCCGCTGCTGGACTACGTACTGATTCTCTCTCCTGTCCTTTGCTTGTTCGCCGCCTGGTTCTGGATCACGCCTAGCTCACTGATGGGCTTGCGTTTGGCAATTCTCTTGACCGCATTCATGTTCACACGGGACCTGATGACACCCTGCGGATTGTGGATGGTAGGCGGTAAACCAGCACTCCAGTTTCATGCCAATGTGTGGATTCTCGCGTTGCTGGGTTTGGCCTCAATACTGCTGATTACTTGCCTCGCGAGGCTGGCCCCAGCGCTCTGGCGACTGGTAACAGGGTTCAAAGGCAACCGCGCTTGTGGTCTTGCCATAGGAATGGCAGCAGGTTGTGTCATTGGTATACCGATAAGACTTTATCAAGGTATCGAATCGCCCCCTCTCCCCTGGATGCTGGGCTTTGTCTTTTTTGCTTTTGCTGGGAACGCGCTTGAGGAGGTACTGTTTCGAGGCATGCTGCAAGGACTGCTTGAGCGGGTGACATCAGCACAGCGAGCCGCACTGGGCAGTGCGATTGCGTTCAGCGCGTGTCACGCCTATCTGGCGTTTATCCTCACCCAAGTGGGATGGCCAATCATGCTGTTCACCCTGGTCGAGGGTCTGGTGTGCGCGCAGGTCCGATTGTGGTGGGGAACGGTTCCGGCCGTGGTCACCCATGGGACGGCGATAGCATTACTCGGTGCCCCGATGGGCTGAGCTCCAGCCACTCAAGGACGGCGCATCCACAATAGACCGTTTTCAACCACCGCCACCCCATCCGCTGCGGTTTTACCAGCCGCACAGTCCAGCGGCGTTTACCCGGGAATCACGAATCTCATCAGTGCCAACGAGCGGCTGACCCTACAGGCCCGGATACATCAAGCCCATCGCCACAGCGAGGATTGTCTTTTTCCATGCCGGCTACACGCCTCAGCGCATCTCTCCACCCGGCAGTAGGCCCGAATCGTCAAAGCGTGGATGATGTTTTTACGCCCGTATTGGCGGCTCAAACCCGCTCCTGCGGCGCTCGCATTTAGATCGAAGCCAGCAATTCGCTTCGTAGCTTATGGCAGACGTTTAAGCCCGCACTGATACCTGGCACCTGCAAGGCTTGCTTCAAACGCTTCGAGCCCTGCGTATATATGCTGCAGCCCAGTGATTTTCCCCAGCACTTCGCGTTTCTTGTCGGCAATGGCCTTGCCCGCCAACTCCCACGGCAAATCAGCACCCTGCTGCCTCAGCAGAATGGCCTGCAGTTCTTTCAGCTTGAAACCCAACTGCTGCGCACATTTGATGAACGTCAGCAACTCGACACTCTGCTGAGTGTAGACGCGGTACTGCCCCTGGCGCTCGGGCGGTGGCAGCAGGCCAATCGCTTCATAGTGGCGGATGGTCTTGACCGTGGTGCCCGACAGTTGGGCGGCTTTGCCGATATACATGAATGTCCTTTTCAAAAGGGTGCGGGGCATCATTGCATGGCGCCAGCGGTTCGGGAACCACATAGCCGCAGGTCAGCTGGCGAGGCCTCGTGCCAGTTCGAGCCAAGCTCCACGCCGCCGCGCGCTGGAGCCGAGCAGCGGCCCGAACATCAGGGTGCGCAGCGTTCTGATACCGCAGAACTGCAACGTGGTCTTGCGCACTTGGTGAAGGCCAGGCATGCGATACACCCAGCGGTAGTACCACGGCGGTGTATCCATCGTCACCAGCAGATGCGCTGTTCGACCCTTGAGCAGTTGCTCGGGGAAAGCTTTGCCTGCCCTATACTGAAACGCGAAACCGGGCAGGAACACGCGGTCGAAAAAGCCTTTCATCAATGCAGGGATACCGCCCCACCAAATGGGGTAGATAAAGGCTAGGTGCTCGGCCCAGGTGATGTCGGCCTGGGCCCTGAGCAGATCGGGTTCCAGTGGCTGCGCTTGCCGGTAGCCGCTGCGTAGTACCGGGTCAAAGCTCAAAGCATCAAGCCGTAATACCCTTACATCATGGCCGGCACTTCTGGCCGCCTCAACATAGCTCTCGGTCAGCGCTGCGCAGAAACTCTCGCTTGACGGGTGCCCCAGCACCACCAGTACTCGTTTGCTCATCATCACTTCATCCTGAACATGAAGCGTGCAGGGTAAAGCCTGACCATAACGGGAGAGTCAACTGCTCAGGCTGCTCTGGGGCCGTTACAGTGCGCGACGTCCAGCGGCCAAAGCTAGAGATCCTCACCCATCGATCATGAAAAAACGGTTGGCCCAGTTGCGAAAAGATTTTGACTTTTCAGCGCTAACGTCTCCTTGTAGAAGAGAGACAGCTCTTGGCCGGCTCCTGCCCTTGGTGAATGGCAGCTATGGGTCGAAACCGGTCATCCACGACCGGCAGCTATCGGCCAATATGCAGTCATCCGTATAGGACTGAGAATGGCCAAAGCCGGGCAGCGGAAAAGATGACGGCAAAGCAGTGGCGTTAGGACTCTGGGACAAGTGCACACATTTGTGGTATTCCGGCCGGGCTCTGTAAAGACGCTGTAGGCCCTAGCCTGCTTTGAAGTCCGAAGGCGCATGTCATTTTTGATTCACAGCGAGGGAGCGCAATTGATCGACAGTACGCAACAGCACGCCGTTTCAGAGTCGTCGCCTACTCTCACTCGGCGCCATCTACTCCAGGCCGGGATGACCGGGATTGCCGTCAGTGTGCTTTCACCGTGGTCGTCATGGGCGGCACCATCGGGCGTCTTGGTGAACGATGTGACGATGCTCAATCCGATTTGGGTCAATCGTTTGCTCGCACCTCGCACTACGGGCGAAATACAGCGGGCGCTCGCGATGTCGTCAGGCCCAGTCAGCATCGGTGGTGGCCGCTATAGTATGGGGGGGCAGATTGCTACCGAAAACAGCCTGCACCTCGACATGCGTCAGTTTAATCAGGTGATCCGATATTCGCCTGAGAGCAGAGTCATGCGCGTGCAAACAGGGATGCGTTGGCGTGACCTGCAGTCGGTCATAGACCCGGACGACCTCTCGATAAAAATCATGCAGAGTTATGCCAACTTCACCGTCGGCGGATCGCTGTCAGTCAATGCTCATGGACGCTATGTCGGCGCAGGTCCGGTCATCAACTCGGTGCGTTCTCTGCAGCTGGTGCTAGCGGACGGTTCGGTAGTAGAAGCGTCCCGCAGCGCAAATTCCGACCTGTTCTACGCTGCTATCGGTGGCTATGGTGCAATGGGGGTGATCACTGAGGTCGAGCTGGACCTTGCGTCCAACATCACAATGGAACGTCAGGTACGCCGCATGCCAGTTGCTGATTACCCGCGTTTTTTCAATGAGCAAGTCCGCGAGAACGAACAGGCTGTCCTGCATAATGCCGATTTGGCCCCCCCTTATTTCGACGTGGCTACTTCCGTCACTTGGCGTGCCTCGGACAAAGCGTTGACCGTCGAGGAAAGACTGGTGGCGCCGGGGCAGTCGTACAAGATCAACCAGACCGTCATGTGGAGTGTGACCAAGCTTCCCGGTGGCCCAATGATTCGCAAGGATGTGGTCGATCCACTGCGTTATCTCAATCAACCGGTCGTACGGCGCAACTACGAGGCCAGTGCGGATGTCGCTTCGCTTGGCCCCATTGCAACCCGAAACAGTACCTATGCGTTGCAAGAATATTTTGTGCCAGTGACACAGTTCAATGCGTTCGTAACGCAAATGGCCGCCATCCTTCAGGCGCACAGGGTTGACGCCGTCAATATCTCCATCCGACACGCTCCGGCCGCCCCCGACTCGTTGCTGTCCTGGGCACGCGAAGAAGTGTTTTCATTCGTGCTCTATTATTGGCAGCGCGTCGGGGTGGATGATCGCGAGGCCGTTGGCGTGTGGACACGCGAACTCATCAACGCTGCGCTGTTGTTTGGCGGTACCTACTATCTTCCCTACCAACTGCATGCAACGCAGGAGCAGTTCTCAAGCGCCTACCCAAACGCGCGCCGTCTGTTAGCACTTAAAGCACAAGTCGATCCAGGAGGGCGATTCCGGAACAAGCTCTGGGACAAGTACCAAACGGGATAACCCTTGGCGACTGATGGTTTCGACCTTATCCATTCAACTGTCTAGAGTAAATTCAGTCTCGGCGTCAAACCTTACCTTGTGGAGACGCTACCCCCATGGACTGGAGAAAAGACATGCCGGCTTGTCCCATACCGACTGACGAAACGTTGCGCCAGCGGACCCTCGATGAAATGAATGTACTGGATACACCGGCTGAGCATTACCTCGATACGCTGGTGCGGCTCACTCAAGAAGTGGCGCACGTGGATACTGTGCTGATCAGCCTGATTGATCACGATCGGCAATGGTTCAAGGCCAGGATTGGGCTAGACGTAAACGAGACTCCGCGCAATGTGTCCTTCTGCGGCTACGCCATTCTGGGTGACGACACCCTGCTGGTGGCAAACGCCGAGTGCGATTCGCGATTCGCCGACAATCCGCTGGTACTTGGCGCCCCCTACATCCGCTTCTACGCCGGTCACCCCTTGCGTGCCGGAAACGGCAAAGCGATCGGAACGCTATGTATGTTCGACCCTCGCCCACGCCTGCTAAGTGAGGCCCAGCAGGCCAACTTCAGAGACTTGGCCACGCTCGCAGAGGGTTATCTGCAACTACGCAGCTTGATACAGACCAACCACGACTTACGGCTTGAAATGGACCGTGAGCAACGCAAGGCTTTGCTTGATCCGCTAACACAGCTATGGAACCGCGGCGCGTTGGCCGCCTTCCAGGATCGTGAACGCCGTTTGGCAAAAGAGAAAGGTCTGCAGTTGGGTACTCTGTATGCGGACCTTGACCACTTCAAGTCTGTAAACGACAAGTACGGTCATGCTGACGGTGACCAGGTGCTTTGCGAGTGTGCCCGTCGTCTGCGAGCTGCCCTTCGTCCGGAGGATTTGCTGGTACGCCAGGGCGGTGAGGAATTCGTCGCATTGCTGCGGGTAAAGGATGGTGACGAGCTGGTGCGGATCGCGGAGCGCGTGCGCCTGCTCGTTGGCAGCAGACCGATGCAACTCTCCAGCGGTTCGCTGAGGGTGAGTCTCAGTGTGGGATGTACTTTAGTCGCCGATAGCGAGCAGATCGATGATGCACTACGGCGCGCCGACAGCGCACTGTACGCAGCCAAACAGGGAGGGCGCGACCAAGTTGTCTATGTACCGCTGATCTTGTGAGAATCCAAGCTGGGCGCAAGCATCCGCTCATCCGCGGACCACGCGGGAAGCTCGCCATACTCAGCGAGGCCCGCCTCGTGACGCAGAAGCTGACGCAAGGTGTACGTGGTTTCAGGAAGCGAAGCATCCAGGGCGAGTCGTCGGTCGCGCACCAGAGTCAGGGCGGTCGCGGCCAACACCGTCTTGGTAAAGCTCCACCATGGCACACAGGGTTCGGCCTGGAGCGATTGCGTTATGAATCGACCGTTGGAAAGTGTGGAAATCAGCATCGAATACTCAAGCAGTCATGACAGGCCAGTAAGCAAGCGCAGAGGCAACAACATACCCCATTCCGGCGATGCAAGCCGTCAGTCGGCCTCGGGACAATAACGGGATGGCGTATACCAGGGCACCGCAGCATCGATGTAAACGTGCTTTTGCTTGCGTGGCTGGAACGCTGTATCAAGTGTACCCAGCGCGATAGAGATCCAGTCGGCGAACTCACCTTCGGATCGTGACCAGAACAACGTCGAGCCACACGCCCCGCAGAACTCGCGTAGCACTGTCTGCGAAGAGGCGTAGGCCTTGATGCTGTCGGCCCCGCGAAGTATTCGAAGTGCGCTGCGTGGCACACTGGCGTATGACGCGAACGCAGCCCCGTGGCCTTTGCGGCACTGGCTGCAGTGACAATGACTCACGGCCTTGGGTGGCGTGAGCAGCTCGTAACTGATCGCTGCGCACAGGCAGCTTCCTTGATATGCCTCTGTCATATGTCCTTCTGTGCAGGTGGAAAATTGTGATGCCTTTCAGTCAGCGTCACTGGGGCTGCTTTGCAGCCCTTTCGCGGCACGAGGCCGCTCCTACAGGGATCGCGTACCCCCTGTAGGAGCGGCCTTGCCGAGGCGTCGGACCGGCCGGAAAGGGTCGCAAAGCGACCCCGGCAATCTTGAATTGAGCAGTCATATCCCAACAATCGCAAAACCTTGAGAGGGATGGCAAACGCTCTACCCCAAGCCACCCATCGATCCCACTGATGATTACTATCAAGCCGCCTGCCTGTCGAGCTGCAAAATCCACCCCCTATAATCGCCTCCCCGTTTTCCCCTCGCTGCAGCGCCTGTCCCAGGCGACAGTCCCCTATGGAAGCCCGCACCATGCCAAGCCCCAACCCGTCCCCCCACAGCCCACCCGAACACAGCCAGCAGAGCGTCCGTCAGCAGTGGCTGGCGATTCTATCGGTCGCCGTGGGTGCCTTCGCCCTGGTGACCAGCGAGTTCCTGCCGGTGGGCGTGCTCAACGATGTCGCCGCCGACCTCGGCATCAGCGCAGGCCAGGCCGGCCTGATGGTGACCCTGCCCGGCATCATGGCGGCCCTGGCCGCGCCCTTGCTGTCGGTGGGCATCGGTGCCCTCGACCGACGCTACCTGCTGATCGCCCTGACCCTGATCATGATCGTCGCCAACGCCGTGGTGGCCTACGCCACCGACTTCGGCCTGCTGCTGTTCGGCCGGGTACTGCTGGGCATCAGTATCGGTGGCTTCTGGGCGACCGCGATCGCCCTGAGCGGCCGCCTGGCGCCCAAGGGCGTGGGCGTGGCCCAGGCCACCTCGATCATCATGGTGGGCGTGACCTTGGCCACCGTGCTCGGCGTGCCCGTGGGTACCTGGCTGAGCGGGCTCATGGGCTGGCGCATGACCTTCCTGGTCACCGCGCTGGTCGGCGTGCCGGTGCTGCTGGCGCAGGTCCTGCTGCTGCCGCGGCTCAACCCGGAGAAGGCCATCCGCATCAGCGACTTGCCAGCGCTGTTCATCAACCCACAGGCACGGGTCGGCCTGATCGCGGTGTTGCTGATCGGCCTGGCGCACTTTGCCGCGTACACCTACGTCGCGCCGTTCTTCAAGCACAACGCCGGCTTCGACGGGCCGATGATCGGCTCGCTGTTGCTGCTCTACGGCGTGGCCGGGGTGCTGGGCAATGTCTTCGCCGGTTTCGCCGCCAACCAGAGCGTGCGCTACACCCTGATGCTGGTTGCCTTGATGATCGGCGTCGGCACCGCGCTGTTCCCCTACTTCGCCACCAACCTCACCGGCGCGGCGATGCTGATCGCGCTGTGGGGCTTCGCCTTCGGCGCCTTCCCGGCCTGCGCCAGCATCTGGATGTTCGTCGTGGCGCCCAAGGATGTGGAGCGCGGGATGCCGCTGTTCGTCGCCATGTTCCAGGTGATCATCGCCCTGGGTTCGTTCTTCGGTGGGCGAATCGTCGACCAGATGGGCAGCGCGGTGCTGTTCAGCCTGGCCACAGCGCTGGTGGGCTGCGGCTTTGTCACGGTGCTGGTGCTGGGGCGCAGCGTCAGCAATCGCCTGGCGACCCAACCGTCCTGACAGATTTTGTGGGAGCGGTGGCGGGCCGATTGTGCCCGCCACGCTTTATCAACTCTTTACGCCGACGAACAGCAAACCGACAGCAACTTGATACGCAACTCAATACCCTTTGCCAGGTCTTCGGAGTATCGAGAGTGCAACATGACGCTGTACGTGAATCCCCTGCTTCGCGCCATCCAGGCAAGTATTGCAACACTGTTCGTCACCACCCCCGTGCTGGCCGAGCCGCTGGCCTCCCCTTCGATCGCCAGCACCCTGCCCTCCAATCCCAACCCGTACGCGCTAGACGCCGGCCCCCTTGGCAAGGTGCACGTCAGCGGACAACTGACTGGCCTCGGGATCTGGCAGAACCACGTGGTGGACGCCCCCGGCAACGGCAACGAGACCTCACGCGCCGACTTGAGTAACGCCCAGGTCGAGCTGCAGACCACCGAGGGGCCGCTGCAGTTCTATCTGCAGGCCGGCGCCTACGCGTTGCCGTCACTGGGCAGTGCCTACATGAAATCAAGCAAGGCCGCCGACGAACTCTACGGCAACCTGCCGGTGGCCTACCTCAAGGCGCCCCTGGGCGAGCGCTTCTCGATCATGGCCGGGGCCTTGCCCACGCTGATCGGCGCGGAGTCGACCTTCACCTTCCAGAACATCAACATCCAGCGCGGCCTGCTGTGGAACCAGGAACCGGCGATCAGCCGCGGCCTGCAGCTCAACTATGCCCATGAGCAGGTCAGCGCCAGCGTCTCGGTCAACGATGGTTTCTATTCCGGCAAGTACAACTGGGTCAGCGGCTCGCTCGCCTACGTGCTGGATGCCGAAAATACCCTGACCGTCATCGGCGCGGGCAACTTCTCCAGCAACGACAAGTCCACGGTGGCCACGCCCACCGCGCAGAACAACAGCCAGGTCTACAACCTGATCTACACCCACAGCGACGGCGACTTCAGCCTCAGCCCCTACCTGCAATACACCCGCATCGAGCGCCAGCGCGACATCGGAATCGACGCCGCCGCCGAGAGCTATGGCGCCGCCGTGCTGGGCAAGTACAGCTTCGACGAGCACTGGGCCCTGGGCCTGCGCGCCGAGTACATCGACAGCCAGGGCGGCACCTGCACGCAGGACGACTGCGCGCCGACCAACCTGCTCTACGGGCCAGGGTCCGGCGCCTGGTCGCTGACCGCCACGCCCACCTACCGCAGCGGCGCGTTCTTCGCCCGCGGTGAGCTGGCCTACGTCAAGACGCTCGGTGGCGACGACGGCGCCGCGTTCGGTGGTCGCGGCGAGCAACAGGATCAGGTCCGTGCCCTGGTCGAGACCGGCGTGATGTTCTAAGTGGCGAGCCAGCCCGGCGCTCATGTGCGGGCTGGCCTTCAGGATGAAACCATGTCCCCTTCCGAGGTTGGTATGAACACCCCCGCCGAACAACTGGTGCAACGGCTCAGGCAACAGGGCATCTGCGAGGTCGAATGCGTGATCAGCGACTTTTCCGGCATCGTCCGCGGCAAGGTTGCCTCCCTCGACCGTTTCCTCGACGAAGGCGGCATGCGCCTGCCGGAGAGCGTGCTGCTGCAGACGGTGACCGGCGACTTCGTCGACGACGAGGTCTTCTACGCGCTGCTGGACGAGGCCGGCATCGACATGCACTGCCGACCCGCTGCCCATGCCGTCTACCGCCTACCGTGGCTGGCGGAACCGACCGCCATGGTCATCCACGACAGCTTCGACCGGCACGGCCAGCCCATCGGGCTGTCGCCGCGCAATGTGCTCAAGCGCGTGCTGGCCCTGTACAGCGACAGTGGCTGGCAACCGGTGGTGGCGCCGGAGCTGGAGTTCTACCTGACCAAGCGCAGCCATGACCCGGACCTGCCGCTGGAAGCCCCCGAGGGCCGTTCGGGTCGGGCGGAGAGCGGCCGGCAGAGTTTCTCCATCGAGGCCACCCATGAATTCGCCCGGCTGTTCGAGGACGTCTACCACTGGTGCGCCGTCCAGGGCCTGGACCTGGACACGCTGGTCCACGAAAGCGGTCCTGCGCAGATGGAAGTCAACTTCCACCATGGCGACCCGCTGCGCCTGGCCGACCAGTTGATCGTGTTCAAGCGCACCTTGCGCGAAGCAGCGCTGCAGCACGGCATCAGCGCGACCTTCATGGCCAAACCGATCGCCCATGAACCCGGCAGCTCGATGCACATCCACCAGAGCGTGCTGGACAGGGCCACCGGCGCCAACCTTTTCGCCAGCGCCCACGGCACTCCGAGCGATCGGTTGCTGCACTACATCGGCGGCTTGCAGAAGTACCTGCCCCAGGCACTGGCGCTGCTCGCCCCGAACGTGAATTCCTACCGCCGTTTCCTGCCCGACGCCTGTGCCCCGGTCAATGTCGAATGGGGCGAAGAAAACCGCACCGTGGGCCTGCGCGTGCCTACCGCGACAGCGGCCGCCCTGCGCGTGGAGAACCGCTTGCCCGGCGCCGATGCCAATCCCTACCTGGCCATGGCCGCCAGCCTGCTATGCGGCTATCTCGGCCTGCTCGAACAGGTGGCGCCCAGCGCACCCGTGCAGGGGCGCTCCTACGACCGTGGCGGCTTGCGCCTGCCGGCCACACTGGACGAGGCGCTGACGCGGCTTGAGGGTTGCGAGCTGCTCGGGGAGTACCTGGGCGAGCGCTTCGTGCGCGGGTATGTGGCGGTCAAGCGCACCGAGCTGCACAACTACCGGCAGGTGATCAGCGCCTGGGAGCGCGAGCACCTGCTGCTGAGGGTCTGATGCACCTACAGCTGCGCCAGCCAATAGGCCACGTCCACCTCGTCGATCTGCTCGGGGCGCAGGAACTGATCGGCATACTGACGATACACGCCGGTGCTGAGGAACAACCGCAGCAACTGCCCGTCGACATGGTTGTCCCGCGCCATTGACACCAGGATCTTCACCGACTCGGACAGGGTCTTCGGCGCCTTGTAGGGCCTGTCCGCCGCGGTCAGCGCCTCGAAGATGTCGGCGATCGCCATCACCCGCTCGGGGATGCCCAACGCATCCTTGCCGAGCCTGCGCGGATAGCCGCTGCCGTCCATCTTCTCGTGGTGGTTGCCGGCAATCGCCGGCACCCGCCGCAGCTGACGCGGAAACGGCAAGGCGCTGAGCATGATGATGGTCTGCACGATGTGCTCGTTGATCTTGAAACGCTCTTCGTCGTTGAGCGTGCCACGGCGGATCGACAGGTTGTACAGCTCGCCGTGGTTGCTGGCATGGGCCGGCAGGCGCATGTCGAAACCCCAGTGATTGCGCGGGTCGTCCTTGGCCACCGGTGGCTTGCGCGGTCCCCAGGGCACCTGGTGCTCGTCGCGGTCGGCAAGCAGCGGCTCCTCCACCGGCAAGGGCGCCGGTGGCGTGTCGGCGAAGCGCGCGGCCTCGTCGCGGGAGATGCCCAGACGGTTGTCGAAGTGCCGCAGCCAGCGGCGCTGGCCAATGCGGCGCAGGCGCTCGATGTCGGCCTCCTGCATGAACTCGCCGCCGATATTGGCGTGGGCGACGAAGGCAAATTCGTCCTGCAACTCGGCCCGGCACTGCTCCAGTGCCTGGCGCAACAACGGCTCGTCATCACCGTTGGCCACGCCTTGCCAGTAGGCGATCTCGGCGTCGCGCCAGAGCACCTCGAAGCGCATCCGTACCTCGTGGACACGGTTGTACAGGGTCTCGAGCTTGGTCGCCTTGTCCACCACGTATTCGGGGCTGGTGATCTTGCCGCAGTCGTGCAGCCAGGCGGCCACGCGAAACTCGTAGCGCTCGGCCTCGTTCATGCTGAAGCCGGCATAGGGGCCGCTGTCGGCCAGCACGGCCTGGTCCAGGAGCATCTGCGCCAGCTCCGGCACCCGTTCGCAATGGCCGCCGGTATAGGGGCTCTTGGCATCGATGGCATCGGCCAGCAGCTTGATCATGGCATCCAGCAGGCGCTGCTGGGCCTCGGCCAGCTGGCGGGTCTCGATGGCCACGGCGGCGGCGCCGGACAGCTCCTCGACGAAGCGCCGGAACGCCTGCCCGGCGTGTTCGTCTTCCAGTTGCAGCACCAGGATGCCGAGGAGCGACTGGCCGCGGTCGTTGAGCACCACCGCCAGGCTGCGCCCTTGCAGCGACAGGGCCTGGGTCACGGTGCTGGCCAGGTCCTGGTGGTCGCCTTCGCCGACCGCCAGCTCGGCCGGATAGTCCTGGGCCCGGCAGGCCGCGGCCAGGCGCAGGCGCGCGTTGTCGGCGTCATACAGGTACACCGCGCCGGCACTGGCGCTGGCGGCGGCCACCAAGTGGTTGAGCACGCCGTCGAGCATGCGCTCGAGCTGGGTCTCGCGGCTGAGCGTGAGGGTGATCGCCTGGAAGTTGCGAATGGTGCCGGACATGCGGCTAAGCACCCGGCTCAGTTCACGCACCTCCGACACCCGTGAGAGCACCCCCACCTCGCGGCTGAAATCGAAACCGGCCAGACCCTGCACCTGTTCCGTGAGTCGCCGCAGCGGAAGGCCGATGCGCCGGCCAAGCAAGCCGCCGAGCAACAGCAACACCGCCGCCAGCGCGGCGGCCCAGAGCAGTTGCTCAAACAACACCTGGCGCGCGCCGGCCAGCAGTTCATGGGCCGGCACGGCGATCAGCACCTGCAGGTCCTGCCCGGCCACGGTGGTCAACGGCACGCGCATGCCGTACCAGGTCTTCCCCTCGACCTGGTAGGGCTGTGGCCGGGTACCCTGGAGGGCATCGGCATGGATCCGCGCGAGGCTGGCAATGCCCAGTTCATCGATGCGCGACAGGCGCACCGCCTCGCCCTCGCGGACGATCACCCGCTGCAGGTCCGGGTAGGCCACCACGCTGCCCTGATCATCGACCACGGCGATCTCGGTGCCGGCCGTCATGCGCAGGTCACGGCTCTCGCTGGCCAGGTCGGTCACCGAGACGTCCATCCCGATCACCGCTGCGCCGTCGACGCTGCGCTGGGCCATGGTCAGGCCGATCTCGCGGGTGGTGAAGAACACATAAGGGCGGGTAAGCACGGTGGTGGATTGCGCAGAGGCTTCGACGAACCAGGGCCGCTGGCGCGGATCATAACGGTAGTCCGGTTTGGACTGTTGCAATAGCAGGGTCATCGCCCGGTCGTAGAAACGCCACTCACCGTGCAACGCGCCGTCTTCGCCCAGGCTGACGGTCTGCACCAGGAACGCCGTGCCTGCCGGTGCCGCGAAGCGCTGCAGCAACTGCGGGTCGCGCAGCCGGCGGACCAGCAGGAACTCGCCATTGGGGTAGCCAAGGTAGGCAGCGCTGAGCATGCGGTTGGCACGCAAGCTCTCGACCAGCTGTGGCAGCCGCTCCAGGTGCTGCGCCATGGCGCCCGCAGAGGCATCGAAGGCCAGCAGGCGGATACTGCTCTGCACCGGGTCGACCAGGCGCCGGGCACGCTCGTCGATGGTCCGGCCGACCTGCTGGGCGGCATCGCCGGCGGCGGCCACCAGCGTCTGGCGCACGCCCAGGTAGCCCTGCCAGGCCAAGGCCGCGCCGAGCGCCAGCATGCCGAGCATGATCGCCAGCGCCACCAGCCATTGCAGGGAGATACTCCGGCCACGGTTGTTCATGAACGCCTGCTCCGTGCAGACGCAAGCCCCGCCGCATGCCCCATCAACGCGCAGCCCATCCCAGGTACTCCCCGTGTGGCGATTTCCACAGTGTAATCAGCCATTACGATCGTGCCGGCCTGAGACAACTGCTGGCAGTGAAACAGTTGCATAGTGGCTTATTAATGGCAACTGCGCCGCGCATCATTTCAGGGGGCTTGGCGGCAAGCGGAGCACACAGCAGTTGCGTTATTGCACGGCCTCGAACGGCAAC
The DNA here is from genome assembly GCF_036324045.1 of Pseudomonas carassii. Lineage (NCBI taxonomy): Bacteria > Pseudomonadati > Pseudomonadota > Gammaproteobacteria > Pseudomonadales > Pseudomonadaceae > Pseudomonas > Pseudomonas carassii. The sequence goes on from NZ_JAZDCT010000003.1 coordinate 210,640, forward strand.
CCCACGTAGTTCTCGGCGATGTTGGCCAGCCCGGCCGGCGAACCGAGGTAATACTCGCGGTCGGCCTCCTGCATCTTGCGGTCCCAGTCGTCCTGGTGCTCGCCGAAATCATGCAGCAGCCGGGTCATGAACCAGCTGAAACGCTCGCCCTTCCACACCCGTCGCAAGGCCATCGGCGAGTACTCGGCCAGCAGGTCGGTGCGACCCTCGCGGTACACCTTGACCAGGATCCGGTACAGGTAGTTGACGTCCGACGCCGCCAGGTTCAGGCCCTTCGCGCCGGTGGGCGGGACAATATGGGCGGCGTCACCGACCAGGAACAGTCGGCCATGCTGCATGGGCTCGAGCACATGGCTGCGCAGCGGCGCGATGCTCTTCTCCAGCGCGGGTCCCGTGACCAACTGCGCGGCCACCTCAGCCGGCAGGCGCGCCTTGAGTTCATCCCAGAAGCGCGCGTCGGACCAGTCCTCCACCCGCTCCTGCAAGGGCACCTGCAGGTAATAGCGGCTGCGGGTCTGAGAGCGCTGGCTGCACAGGACGAAGCCGCGTTCATGGTGGGCATAGATCAGCTCGTGGTTGACCGGTGGGGTGTCGGCCAACAGCCCCAGCCAGCCGAACGGGTAGACCCGCTCGTACACCTTCAGCACGTCGGCCGGGATGCTCTGGCGTGCCACACCGTGGAAGCCGTCGCAGCCGGCGATGTAGTCGCAGTCGACCCGGTGCTGCCGACCGTCCTTGTCGAAGGTCAGGTAGGGCCGCTCGCTGTCGATGGCATGGGGCCGGACATTGTCCGCCGAATAGATGATCGGCGCCCCGCTGGCCTGGCGCGCCTGCATCAGGTCACGGGTAACCTCGGTCTGGCCGTACACCATCACTGTCTTGCCGCCGGTCAGCGCCTTCAGGTCGAGGCGCTGGCGACGGCCATTGACCAGCAGTTCGACACCTTCATGCACCAGCCCTTCACGGTCCATGCGCTCGGCCACCCCGGCTTCGCGCAGCAGGTCGACCGTGCCTTGCTCGAGCACGCCGGCGCGGATGCGCCCCAACACATAGTCCGGGGTCTGGCGTTCGACGATCAGCGTGTCGATGCCCGCACGGTGCAGCAGTTGGCCCAGCAGCAGGCCGGAGGGGCCGGCGCCGATGATTGCAACCTGAGTCTTCATTGTTGTTGTCTCGCGATGACGATGCCGGCCGGTACTGGCAGTGGCCGCACATCTGCTGTTAGGGTTTGCACCTGTATTTTTACTGGCGAACCTGGCGCGAAACGTGTGATATCCGTGACAAGAACTGCACTTTTAAAAAAATCGTTCGATTAACGGACAGCCTCTCATGCACACCCCTCTCCCCGGTATCCCGCTATTCCAACTGTACGGCGAACATCACGCCTGGCCGGACACCGACCTGCTGCACTGCGAGTCGATCCCGGCGCGCAGCCGCCTGCACCATTGGGAAATCAAGCCGCATCGGCATGCCGAACTGTTCCAGCTTCTTTATGTGCAACGGGGCGAGGCCCAGGTGGAGATCGAGGGCGAGCGCCGGGTGATTCGCGAGGCGGCGATCCAGGTGGTGCCGCCGCTCACCGTGCACGGTTTTCGCTTCAGCGCCGATATCCAGGGGCATGTGCTGACCTTCGGCACGGCCCTTGTCGTCGACCTGGAACAGCGCCTCGGCGCGCCCTTGAGCGTACTGACGGCCGCCCGCTGTTACCCGCTGGGCCAGGACCGCCTGCGCCTGCACGGGCTGATCGACACGCTGCAACAGGAGTACCAGGGCAACGCGCCGGCACGAGGGCCCATGCTGCAGGCGCTGGTCACCGCGCTGATGGTCTGGATCCACCGCCAGCAGCAGGCCTTGCCCGCGCGTAACCAGGACGAACGGGACCAGCAACTGCTGGGGCGTTACCTGCGCCTGATCGAAGCGCATTACCGCGAGCACCTTGCCGTGGACGCCTTCGCCAGCCGGCTGGGCATCACCAGCCTGCAGCTGAACCAACTGTGCCGTGCGCTGGCCGGGCAATCGGCGTTGCAGGTGATCCACCAGCGCCTGCTGCTCGAGGCGCGGCGCAACCTGGCGTATACCCGCATGAGCATCGGCCAGTTGTCCGACAGCCTGGGGTTCAGCGATCCGACCTACTTTGCGCGGTTTTTCAAGCGGCTCGACGGTCAGACGCCCAAGGAATACCGCAGGTCTCTCCATCCCTGAACTTGCGCAGTCCCTGTAGGAGCGGCCTTGTGCCGCGATAGGGCCGCAGAGCGGCCCCGGCGATTGATGCGTCAATGCTGAAACCCTGGGGCCGCTGCGCGGCCCTTTCGCGGCACAAGGCCGCTCCTATAGAGGGACAAATCCCTTGGCAGCCTGCTTGACGTAAACGTCAACCTGGCATTAGGTTACTCGCATTCCCTCCCCCGAGCCCAAGCATGAGCAGCCAGACCTACAGCATCTCCGACCTGTCCCGCGAGCTGGACATCACCACCCGTGCCATCCGTTTCTACGAGGAACAGGGCCTGCTCAGCCCCGAGCGCCGTGGCCTGGAGCGCATCTATTCGGCACGCGACAAGGTCACCCTCAAGCTGATCCTGCGGGGCAAGCGCATCGGTTTCTCGCTGGCCGAGTGCCGCGAACTGATCGAACTCTACGACCCCACCAGCGGCAACCAGAAGCAGCTCACCAGCATGCTGGCCAAGATCGCCGAGCGCCGCGCCCAGCTTGAACAGCAGATGCTCGACATCCAACAGATGCACCTGGAGCTGGACACCGCCCAGGAGCGCTGCGAGCAGGCCCTGGCCGCCACCCTGAATCCGTCGCACCCCCACCGTTGATCCGCCACAGGAAGCCCGCCATGTCATTGCCCAAGAATGTCCGCCTGGTCGAAGTCGGCCCGCGCGACGGCCTGCAGAACGAAGCCCAGCCCATCAGCGTCGCCGACAAGGTGCGATTGGTGGACGACCTCACCGACGCCGGGCTCGGCTACATCGAAGTGGGCAGTTTCGTCTCGCCCAAGTGGGTGCCGCAGATGGCCGGCTCCGCCGAGGTCTTCGCCGGCATCCGCCAGCGCGAAGGGGTCACCTACGCGGCCCTGGCGCCCAACCTGCGCGGTTTCGAGGATGCCCTGGCCGCCGGGGTGAAGGAAGTGGCGGTGTTCGCGGCGGCCTCGGAAGCCTTCTCGCAGCGCAACATCAACTGCTCGATCAGCGACAGCCTCAAGCGCTTCGAACCGATCATGGAGGCCGCCCGCAGCCAGGGTGTACGGGTGCGCGGTTATGTCTCCTGCGTCCTCGGCTGCCCCTACGAGGGGCGCATCAGCGCCGAGCAGGTCGCGCCGGTGGCCCGCGCCCTGCACGACATGGGCTGCTATGAGGTATCGCTGGGCGACACCATCGGCACCGGTACCGCCGGTGACACCCGCCGCCTGTTCGAGGTGGTCGCGGCCCAGGTACCCCGCGAGCAGCTGGCCGGACACTTCCACGACACCTATGGCCAGGCCCTGGCCAACGTCTATGCCAGCCTGCTGGAAGGCATCAGCGTGTTCGACAGCTCGGTGGCGGGCCTTGGCGGTTGCCCGTACGCCAAGGGAGCCACCGGCAACGTCGCCAGCGAGGACGTGGTGTACCTGATGCAGGGGCTGGGCATCGAGACCGGGATCGACCTGGACAAGCTGATCGCCGCTGGCCTGCGCATCAGCGAAGTGCTCGGACGCGCCACCGGTTCGCGGGTGGCGCGGGCACGTGGCGTGCGCTAAGTCATACGCGTGTCACACAGGTGTGGGCGGAGTGTTACCGCCTACACGCTTTGCAGAAAAAAATCGGGTAACAGGGAAACAATTCGACAGAATTTCACGTGCCAGGTTTCTCCTGAAAATCACCATATTATTGATTTTAAATGGTTTTCAAAAGTTGGCACGCCACCTGCTATATCTTTTGGCATAACAAGAACAAAAAACGCGATACCCAATAAAAACAACAGTAAACGGCTCTGACATAACAAGAACAACACGGCAGAGGCGTAGCAAGCAGATTTTTTTGGAGTCGACGTGCTTTCCAGGGGTTCCGACCCCGCAGCCTGACACAGAACAATAAAACTACCTCCAAGGTAGCGGCAGTCAAGGTTGGATCACGTTGGATGAACGCAGGTCAGCGCTCAAAAAAATACGTTTGCTCTTGGCCCCGGTTGGGGGCCCCGCAATGCAGAGACTACCGCCGACAAAAACAACAACAGGCCCGTCTCCAATAATAAGAAAAGAGCAAGCAACAACGCTTATGAGGGGAGCTTCGGCTCCCCTCAGTGCTTCCTGCCCTCCTCGTCCTCCCCGTCCTTCTTCTCCCGCGCCTCGCCCTCGACCTTGTCCACCAGCAGCGGCATGCTGGCCAGCACCAGCAGTGCCAGTACGGTGCTCACCAGTGCAGTGGCTTCGCGCCCCATGCCTGCGGCGGTGCCGATGGCGGCGGTCATCCACAGCCCGGCGGCGGTGGTCAGGCCCTTGACGTGACTGGTGTCCTGACCGTTGCCCTTGAGAATCGTGCCCGCCCCAAGAAAACCGATGCCGGCGACGATGCCCTGGATTACCCGGCTCAGCGCCTGCTCGTCGGCACCGGCCATGCTCGGCGCCAGCACGAACAACGCCGCCCCCATCGACACCAGCATGTGCGTGCGTACCCCGGCCGCCTTGCCCTTGCTCTCGCGCTCGAAGCCCAGCACCGCCCCCAGCAGTGCCGCCATCAGCAGGCGAATCAAGATACGGGCGACCTCGCGTTCGTCGGTGACATCGGCGAACTCGGTTTGCAAGGCCTCGAGCATGGCATGCCAGAATGCGTCCATCGGTTGCCTCCCGGTGTCTTCTACAGAGGACCGCGGCACACGCACCACGTGCCTTTCGCTGTGCCAAACGGAACTGCGCACACGGTAACAGAGGTGCGGTGGATAGCCGCAGGCATCTGCAACCAAGCGCTCAAGGCTACGAAATTCGAGGCCTGAGCAAATCAACCAAGCATCTGATATGGTTTTTATCTCAATACCTGGGCCTGTGCTGAAAACAGATCGAGGGCCATAGTGCCCTGGCCTGATCGAGGCCTGATGAGCGATGAACCATGAGCGATAGAATCCCCTTCCGAGTCATCGAGGTTGCCCCCGCCGCCAACAAGAGCAAAAGCCAGGCGGCCGATGGCATCCACACCCGCAGCTTCACCGGCTTCTACCGCAACCTGCGGATCGCCTTTGCCGGGTTGCTGTTCGTACTGTTCTTCGGCACCGCCTGGTTGCAGTGGGGCGACCGCCAGGCCGTGCTGTGGGACCTGGCCGAAAGCAAATTCCATATCTTCGGCGCGACCTTCTGGCCACAGGACTTCATTCTGCTGTCGGCGCTGCTGATCATCTGCGCCTTCGGCCTGTTCGCCATCACCGTGTTCGCCGGACGCGTCTGGTGCGGCTACAGCTGCCCGCAGAGCACCTGGACCTGGCTGTTCATGTGGTGCGAGAAGATCGCCGAGGGCGACCGCAACCAGCGCATCAAGCTGGCCGCCGCGCCCTGGGGCGTCGAGAAAATCGCCCGACGCGGCCTCAAGCATGGCCTGTGGCTGGCCATCGGCCTGCTCACCGGCCTGACCTTCGTCGGCTACTTCACTCCAATCCGCCCGCTGGCTGCCGAACTGTTCAGCTTCGAGCTGGATGGCGTGGCGCTGTTCTGGATCCTGTTCTTCACCGGCGCCACCTACCTCAACGCCGGCTGGCTGCGCGAGGCGGTGTGCATGCACATGTGCCCCTATGCGCGATTCCAGAGCGTGATGTTCGACAAGGACACCCTGGCGGTGGCCTACGACCCCAGCCGTGGCGAATCCCGCGGCCCGCGCAAGAAAGGCAGCGACCCGCGCAGCCAGGGTCTGGGCGACTGCATCGACTGCACCCTGTGCGTGCAGGTCTGCCCTACCGGCATCGATATCCGCGAGGGTCTGCAAATGGCCTGCATCGGTTGCGCCGCCTGCATCGACGCCTGCGACGGGGTGATGGACAAGATGGGCTACGCCCGCGGCCTGATCGGCTACAAGTCCGAGCACAACCTGCAAGGCGGCAAGACCCACTGGCTGCGCCCTCGCCTGCTGGGCTACGCCGCCGCGCTGACGGTGATGATCGGCGCCCTGGTGATCGCCCTGCAGATGCGCCCGATGGTGTCGATGGACGTGATCAAGGACCGTGGCCTATTCCGCGAAAACGCCCTGGGCCAGATCGAGAACATCTACCTGCTGAAGATCATCAACAAGACCCAGGAATCGCAGCACTATCGCCTGCGTCTGGTGGACGCCGACGGCTTCGAGCTGCACGGGCGCACCGAGTTCACCCTCGCCGCCGGCGAGATGAGCGAGCTGCCGGTGTCGGTGGCGATGCTCGCCGACCGCCCGAGCAGCAGTTCCCAGGAGCTGACGTTCGAGATCCAGGACAGCGACCAGCCGGGCATCCGCAGCACCGCGCACAGCCGTTTCGTCGCGCCGATGAATCGCTGATCCCCTACACTGACCACCACCTTGCCTGCCCAGACGATAATGAAACGCTACGAACGATTTGCCGACGACATTGCCGAACTGATCCGCTCCGGGGTGCTTGGCCCCGGCCAGCGGGTGCCTTCGGTACGCTACGCCAGCCAGACCCACGGGGTCAGCCCGTCCACGGTGTTCCAGGCCTACTACCTGCTGGAGCGGCGCGGCCTGATCCGCGCCCGGCCACGCTCGGGCTACTTCGTCAACGCCCATGCGCCGCGCCCGTTCAGCGAGCCGCAGCCCCAGGCGCCGGCCAGCGAATCCACCGATGTCGATGTCAGCGGCCTGGTGTTCTCGATCCTCGACTCGATCAAGGATCCGCACACCGTGCCGTTCGGTTCGGCCTTCCCCAGCCCGACCCTGTTCCCCCTGCAACGCCTGTCACGCTCGCTGGCCAGCGCCAGCCGGGCCATGGACCCACGCATGGTGGTCACCGACCTGTCGCCGGGCAACCCGCAGCTACGCCGGCAGATCGCCCTGCGCTACATGGTTGCCGGACTGATGCTGCCGATGGAAGAACTGCTGATCACCAACGGCGCCCTGGAGGCACTGAACCTGTGCCTGCAAGCCGTGACCCAGCCCGGCGACCTGGTGGCCATCGAGGCACCGGCCTTCTACGCCTGCCTGCAGGTGCTCGAACGGCTCAAGCTCAAGGCGGTGGAGATCCCGGTGCACCCGCGCGAGGGCATGGACCTCGGCGTGCTGGCCCAGACCCTGGAGAAACACCCGGTCAAGGCCGTGTGGTGCATGACCAACTTCCAGAACCCAGTGGGCGCCAGCATGCCGGAGGCCAAGAAGCAGGAACTGGTCGAACTGCTGCGCCGCCACCAGGTGCCGCTGATCGAGGACGACGTCTACGCCGAGCTGTACTACTCGCAGCAGGCACCGAAACCGGCCAAGGCCTTCGACACCGAAGGCCTGGTGATGCACTGCGGCTCGTTCGCCAAGAGCCTGGCCCCCGGCTACCGGATCGGCTGGGTGGCGGCCGGACGCTTCGCGCAGAAGATCGAGCGACTCAAGCTGATGACCTCGCTGTGCGCCTCGATGCCGGCCCAGGCGGCGATCGCCGACTACCTGCAGCACGGCGGCTATGATCGCCACCTGCGCAAACTGCGCTACGCCCTCGAGGGCCAGCAGGCCAACATGCTGGCCGCCATTGCCCGCCACTTCCCGGCACAGACCCGGGTCAGCCAACCCTCCGGGGGGTACTTCCTGTGGCTGGAGCTGCCCGAGCAGATGGACGCCCTGAAGCTGTTCCACATGGCGTTGGCCCAGGGCATCAGCATCGCGCCGGGACCGATCTTCTCGCCGACCCGGCGCTTCGGCAACTGCATCCGCCTGAACTACGGCAGCCCCTGGGGCGATGCCGCCGAGCAGGCCATGGAGACCCTGGGGCGGATCGTGCGGTCGTTCTAGCCGCCGACGGGCAGGCAGGCTACAGTTGGGCCACGCCCAACGCCGGACACCTGCATGCCCGAACGCGAAATCCAGGCATTGCGTCAACGCAATGCCGAACTCGAATCCCGCCTCGCTCAACACCGTGAAATCGACGACAGCGTCTATCGCTTTCTGTTCGACACCATGGACGAGGGTTTTTGCGTCATCGAGTTCTTCGATGGCCCCCACGGCCCGCTCAGTGACTACATCCATGTCGTTGCCAACGCTGCCTACGCTCGCCACGCAGGCATACCCAACGTAGTCGGGCAGAAACTGCGGGAAATGGTGCCCGACGAGGCCGATGGCTGGGTGGCCCGCTACGGCCAGGTATTGCGTACCGGCCAGCCACTGCAGTTCGAACAAGAGCTGGTTGCCACCGGCCGGGTGCTGTCGGTCACCACCTTCCGCATCGAGCCCGCAGAGCGCAATCAGGTCGCCGTGCTATTCCAGGACGTCACCGAACGACGCCGGGCCGAGACCGCGCTGCAACAACTCAACGACCACCTCGAGCAACGGGTCACCGCCGCCCTGGCCGAACGTAGCCTGTTCGCCGAACTGGTCGAACGCAGCGTCGCACGCGTGCAGGTGGTGGATACCTCGTTACGCTTTCTTGCGGTGAATGCCCGGGCGGTCAAGGACTTCGAGTTTCTGTTCGGGCGCACCGTCAAGGCCGGTGACAGACTGGTCGACTGCCTGGCCGGCTTCCCCGAAGAGCTCGAGCGCTCGGTGATGTTCTGGCGGCGGGCACTGGCCGGCGAGAGCTTCATCGAAAGCATCGAGTACGGCCGTGGCAATCGCCTGCGCCATTTCGAACTGCGCTTCAACCCACTACGCGACACCAACGACAGGATTGTCGGCGCCTATCTGTTCGTCTATGACATCAGTCGTCAGGTCAGTGAGCAGCAGCGCCTGCTCGAAGCCGAAGAGGCTTTGCGCCAGGCGCAGAAGATGGAGGCCGTGGGCCAGCTCACCGGCGGCATCGCCCATGACTTCAATAACCTGCTGGGCAGCATCCTGGGCGCCCAGGAGCTGGTGCGCCAACGCCTGCAGCAGGCGCGCCCAGAGGATGTCCCGGCCTTGCTCGACACGGCCAGCGATTCGGCGCGCCGCGCCGCGGCACTGGTGCATCGGCTGTTGGCGTTCTCCCGACGCCAGACCCTGCTGCCACAGGCCACCGCAGTGGGCGCACTGATCCTCGACATGGAGGAACTGATCCGCCGCAGCGTCGGCCCCTCCATCGCTGTCGACGTCACCTGCGCCCAGGGCCTCTGGTCGACCTTCATCGATCCACCGCAGCTGGAAAGCGCCTTGCTCAACCTGTGCATCAATGCCCGCGACGCCCTGCCCAGCGGTGGACGAATCGAGATCCGCTGCGAAAACCAGTCGCTTGACGACAGCAGCGCCGCCGCGCTCGACCTCGCGGCAGGTGATTACCTGCATCTGAGTGTCGAGGACGATGGCCGTGGCATGACGCAAGAAGTGATCGAACGGGCAATCGACCCGTTCTTCACCACCAAGCCACTGGGCCAGGGCACAGGACTGGGACTGTCGATGGCCTTCGGTTTCGTGCGCCAATCCGGCGGGCAGCTGCAAATCCGCTCGACATTGGGCGAAGGTACGCGAATCGAACTCTACCTGCCCCGGCACCTTGAAGCGCCGGTACCAGTGCGGACCGAGCCCGTGCTCGCGCGATTGACACACCCTGAACGTGCCCGGGTCCTGCTGGTGGAGGACCAGGCCGCACTGCGCCTGGTGATCGGCGAGGTACTCGACGAGCTCGGGCATGAGGTGCGAAGTGCCGAGAACGGCCCCGCCGCGCTGGCAATGCTCGAAGGCGGATTCGTACCAGACCTGCTGATCAGCGATATCGGTTTGCCCGGCGGCCTCAATGGCCGCCAGGTCGCGCAAGCAAGCCGCGCCCTGCATCCCGGCCTGCCGGTGCTGTTCATCACCGGTTACGACGAAAGCGCAGCCCTGAGCGATGGGCAACTGCCACCACGCACCACCGTCCTGCGCAAGCCCTTCGAGCTCAACACGATTGCCGACCTGGTGGCGCAGTTGCTCAGCGCCAGGTGATGGGCGTCAGCGCCCGCCGCTCAGGTCGATAAAGGTGCCAGTCGCATAGGACGCCTTGTCCGACAGCAACCACAGTATCGCCTCGGCCACCTCCTCGGGCTGGCCACCGCGCCCCATCGGCAAGCCCGGCTCGAGCTTGCTGACGCGGTCCGGATCGCCACTCAGGGCATGGAAACCGGTATGGATGTAGCCCGGCCGCACACCATTCACCCGCACGCCCTCGCCTGCCACCTCCCTGGCAAGACCCACCGTGAAGGTGTCCAGGGCACCCTTGGAGGCGGCATAGTCGACGTACTCGTTGGGCGAGCCTAGCCGTGCGGCCATCGACGACACGTTGACGATCGCCCCGCCCTGACCGCCATGGCGGCTGCTCATGCGCAGCAAGGCGTGCTTGGCACAGAGGATCGGGCCGACCACGTTGGTCTTCATCACCTTGAGCAGGCGAAACTCTGAGATGTCCTCGACCCGGCTCTGCTGACCGATGGTGCCGGCATTGTTGACCAACGCGGTGACCGGCCCGAGTTCCTGGTCGACGCACTGGAACAGTCGCACCACCTCGTCCTCGACGCTGGCATCGGCGCGCACGGCGATCGCCTCGGCGCCCAGCGCGCGGACCTGCGCCAGCATCGCCTCGGCGGCCTGGTCGTCAGCGTGGTAGTTGATGCAGATGCGGTAACCCTGTTGCGCCGCCAGCAATGCGGTGGCGGCGCCGATGCCCCGGCTGGCGCCGGTGATGACGATGACCTTGTCCATGAGTCTGCCAAGTAGCCAGGAAAAGACCTACAAGATTAGGGGAAATGCCATCATTTGAAAACCTGCGGCGCACGGACAGGGTCATCGGCTCAATGCCCCGCCGAAGCCGGCCCGGCCTTGGCGGTAAAGGGCGGCTTGGCCAGCCACACCAGCAGGATCAAGCCGGCGAACACCCAGGTGAGCAAGGTGAAGTAATCCACCGTCGACATCATGTACGCCTGGCTGTTGAGGATCTGTTCCAGCTTCGCATAACTCTGCGGGCTTGCCCCACCCAACTGCTCCAGGGTCTGCCGTGTGGCAGGATCGAAATTGCTGATGTGCTCGCTCAGATAGGCATGGTGCTGGTCGGCACGACGAATCCAGATCCAGGTGGTCAGCGATGCGGCGAAGCTGCCGCCCAGGGTCCGCAGGAAGGTGGCCAGCCCGGAACCGTCGGCGATCTGGTGCGGCGGCAGGTCCGACAGCAGGATGCCCAGGGTCGGCATGAAGAACAGCGCCACGCCGATCCCCATGAACAGCTGCACCAGGGCGATGTGCAGGAAGTCCACCTCGTTGGTGAAGCCGGCACGCATGTAGCAACTGGTGCCGATCGCCAGGAAGGCGATGCCGGCCAGCACACGCAGGTCGAAGCGATGGGCGTACTGGCCAATGAAGGGCGACATGAGCACCGGCAGCAGGCCGATCGGCGCCACTGCAAGGCCCGCCCAGGTAGCCGTGTAGCCCATCTGGGTCTGCAGCCATTGCGGCAGGATCAGGTTGATGCCGAAGAACCCCGCGTAGCCACCCACCAGCACCAGGGTGCCAATGCGGAAATTGCGGTGCACGAACAATCGCAGATTGACCACCGGGTGGCGGTCGGTCAGCTCCCAGATGACGAACACCGCCAGGAACACCACCGAGATCAAGGTGCCGATGACGATGAACGATGACTCGAACCAGTCCAGGTCGTTACCCTTGTCCAACACCACCTGCAACGCCCCGACGCCGATAATCAGGGTCAGCAGGCCGATGTAGTCCATCGGCTGGCGACTGGTGACTATCGGCCGCGCACGCATCTGCTGGCGCACCACGGCGGCGGCGAACAGGCCGATCGGCACGTTGATGAAAAAGATCCATGGCCAGCTGTAGCTGTCGGTGATCCAGCCGCCGAGGATCGGCCCGGCAATCGGCGCCACCACCGTGACCATCGCCAGCAGCGCCAGGGCCATCCCCCGTTTCGCCGGCGGGTACACGGCGATCAGCAGAGTCTGGGTCATCGGGTACAGCGGACCGGCCACCACGCCCTGGATCACGCGGAACAACACCAACTCGGGCATCGACTGGGCGACGCCGCACAGGAACGAGGCCAGCACGAACAGCAGCGTGGCCCAGATGAACAGCTTCACCTCGCCGAAGCGCCGGCTCAGCCAACCGGTCAACGGCAGGGCGATGGCGTTGCTCACCGCGAACGAGGTGATCACCCAGGTGCCCTGCTCCGAACTCACGCCGAGGTTGCCGGAAATGGTCGGCAACGCCACGTTGGCGATGGTGGTGTCGAGCACCTGCATGAAGGTCGCCAACGACAGGCCGATGGTGGTCAGCAGCAGGCTCGGCGGGGTGAACTGCGCGGGGGCCTGCTGGCTCATCGCTGGGCCGTCTTGCCGGTGGCGCTGTTCTCGTGGATCAGCCGGGCGATCAGGTCGTCGGCCTCGACCAGCTGACGGTCATACACCTGGGTGGTGTAGCTGGCCTGCTGCGGCGGCTGCTGGGCCAGGGCCGGCCCGCTCTGGTCGTGCAGATCGACCTCGGCGACGGTGGACAGGCCGATGCGCAGCGGGTGCGTCTTCAACTGCTCAGGGTCGAGGTGGATACGTACTGGCACGCGCTGGACGATCTTGATCCAGTTGCCGGTGGCGTTCTGCGCCGGCAAGAGGGCGAAGGCGCTGCCGGTGCCCGCGCCGAGGCTGTCGACGGTGCCGGTGTATCTGACTTCGCTGCCGTAGAGGTCGGCGGTGATCTCGACCGGCTGGCCGATGCGCATGTCGCGCAGTTGGGTTTCCTTGAAGTTGGCGTCGATCCACACCTCGTCCAGCGGGATCACCGCCATGGTTGTGGTGCCCGGCTGCAGGCGCTGACCCAGTTGCACGGTGCGCTTGGCGACATAGCCAGTGACCGGCGCCACCAGCGTGGTGCGGGCATGGTCAAGGTAGGCCTGGCGCAGGTCGGCGGCGGCGGCCATCACTTCCGGATGCGAGGACACCACGGTGTCGTCGACCAGCGCGGTGCTGGTGTTGAGTTGCTGGCGGGCACTGTTGACGGCGGCCTGGGCCACGGTCAGGTCATCGCGGGAGTGGGCGACTTCCTCGGCGGCGATGGCGCCGCTGTCGGCCAGCACCTTGCGTCGGTGGTAGTCCTGCTGGGCCTTCTGCAGCTCGGCCTGGCGGGTCTGCAATTGCGCCTTGAGCGAGTCGACGTTGCTGTACAGCCCGCGGACCTGGCGCACGGTGCGCGCCAGCTTGGCCTCGGCGGACTGCAGGGCGACTTCGCTGTCGGACGGGTCGAATTGCAGCAGCACCTGGCCGGCATGGACCAGGTCGCCGTCATCGGCGCCGATGCTGGTGACGGTGCCGGTCACCAGCGGGGTGATCTCCACGACGTTGCCATTGACGTAGGCATCGTCGGTGCTTTCATGCCAGCGACCGACCAGGCTGTACCAAGCCCAGGTGCCTGCGCCGGCGAGGATCAGGACAAGTAACAGGGCGAGCAACCAGACTTTGCGTTTGCCTGTGTTGTCAGGCGCGGCGGCCGGGGTGGAGGTGTCAGCGGGAGTGGCCATGACAATACCTTGGAAGATGCGTGACAGGGTTCAACGATCGCCGAAGCGGCGGATCGTCAGGGGGTCGCCGGCGTTGATCAGGACCTTGGCGAGCAGTTGCTCGAGGGTCTTGAGTTCCTCGGGCTGCAGTACGCCGACCAGTTCGTTCATCGCCGCCGCGCCGACCTGTGGCAGACGATCGGCCAGGCGCTGGCCATCGGCGGTCAGGGCCAGGCGCACCTGGCGGCGGTCGTCGGGGCAGCGATTGCGCAGGATCAGGCCCTTCTGCTCGAGGCGATCGAGCATGCGGGTCATCGAGCCGCTGTCCAGGCCCAGGTAGCGGCACAGTTCGGCCGGGGTGTCGACCTGGTACTGGGTGACGATGATAAGCACCTTGAACTGGGCGGCGGTGACGCCATCGGCCTCGAGGTGCCAGTCGAGGATGCGGTCCTTGAGCAGCGCGGCGCGGCCGAGCAGCATGCCGATGGCGCAGGTCTGGAAGTTTTCCGGGGTGAAATGGGACATCGGGGTCTGCTCGAGGAATTGTGTGAAAATATTACTGCTTAGGCAGTGAATGTCAAAGCTTTGATTAGGTGGCTAAATAAAAATCCTGGTCTTTGCCTCCAGGGCATCACGATCATTGCACCGATGCAAAGACCCGACTGCGTCGTTAAATATTATTGACCAAAGCCTCGCCAAACCCTTGTCACCAAAGGCCCCGACGACCCAGAGCCCCCGAAAACAGGCGCCTGGACACCCCGCCACTCGTTTGACATATCGAACGGCTCTGGCAAGCTATGAGTCAGGCCCCGACCGACATCGCCTGCAAGGCGAGCCGGCAGTGCTCGGGGCTCCAGGCAGCACTCAAGGCCCCGGCCGTGCGCCTGCACAACAACGACAGGCATGACCTGTCTCAAGGTGACATATGTCCAACAGCAACATTGGCAACAAGCAACCTTCCCTGCGCAAACCCATCGTCCTGATGACCATGGGCAGCCAAGAGCGCAAAGGCCATGACTATCAGGTCATGACCCACAAATACATCACCCCGCTGGTCGATTTCGCCGGTTGCGTCCCGGTCCTGGTGCCCACCTGCTGTGGCGTCGAAGACCTCGAGAGCTACCTGGACATGGCCGACGGCGTCTACCTGACCGGTGCCGGCAGCAACATCGACCCGACCCTCTACGGCCAGGAAAACCAAACCCCCGGCAAGGGCCAGGACAAGGACCGCGACCTGTTCGACATGCCGCTGGTCAAGGCCGCGATCAAGCGTGGCCTGCCGATCTTCGGCATCTGCCGCGGCATGCAGGAAATCAACGTGGCCCTGGGCGGTGACATCTACCAGAAGGTCTACGCCGAACCCGGCTTCAACGACCACCGGGAAAACCCGGAAGATCCGGTCGAGGTCCAGTACGCCCCGGTGCACAGCGTGAAGATCAAGCCAGGCAGCTGGCTGCGCGATACCCTGGGCACCGATGAGATCCGCGTCAACTCGCTGCACGGCCAGGGCCTGCGCAACCTGGGAGCCGGCATCGAGCCGATCGCCCATGCCGAAGACGGCCTGGTCGAGGCGATCCACGCCCCGAGCCTCTCGCCCTTCCTGTTCGCGGTGCAGTGGCACCCGGAGTGGCAGGCGGCGAAGAACCCCGACTCGATCAAGATGTTCCAGGCCTTCGGCGACGCCTGCCGCGCCCAGGTCCGCAAGTCCCAGGTCAAGCACCACCAGGCTGCCTGATCCACTGAAGCTTCGTTAGCTTTGATCGCGGGGCGGTGCAATACCGCCCCCGTTTCCCCGGTCACCCTCTGCTGGTCCCAGAACACTTCCCGTGGAAGCGGGCGGCGGGCTTGTGCCTGTCTCCGCGATCTTTTTTCTCCCCGCAAGTCATACGACAACACTCCTCCACCGAATTATCGGGTTTACGCTTCCCCCTGTAGGAGCGGCCTTGTGCCGCGAAAGGGTCACGCAGCGGCCCCAGGCTTCCAGCGTTGAACCACGAACGCCGGGGCCGCTTTGCGGCCCTTTCGCGGCACAAGGCCGCTCCTACAGGGGTTGGCGCTGTCATGGTGGGAAGGATTCAAAATTTCTACCGCAAGGGACTAGTCACGATCTTAGTTGTACGATAACTTACCTCTCACCTTGGTCCCCCCTCCTTCCAAGCGCCACAGGATGCCTACAACAATGACTCCACAAGAACTGCAATCCATCCTCTCCCACGGCCTGCTGTCGTTCCCCGTCACCGACTTCGACGCCCACGGTGACTTCAACCCGGCTGGCTACGTCAAGCGCCTGGAATGGCTCGCCCCCTACGGCGCCAGCGCCCTGTTCGCTGCTGGCGGCACCGGCGAGTTCTTCTCCCTGGCCGCCAGCGAGTACAGCCAGGTGATCAAGACCGCCGTCGACACCTGCGCCACGTCGGTACCGATCCTCGCCGGCGTCGGCGGCTCGACCCGCCAGGCTATCGAATACGCCAAAGAGGCCGAGCGCCTGGGCGCCAAGGGTCTGCTGCTGCTGCCCCACTACCTCACCGAAGCCAGCCAGGACGGCGTCGCCGCCCATGTCGAGGCGGTGTGCAAGGCGGTGAACATCGGCGTGGTGGTGTACAACCGCAACGTCTGCCGGCTGAACGCCGACCTGCTGGAACGCCTGGCCGAGCGCTGCCCGAACCTGATCGGCTACAAGGATGGCCTGGGCGACATCGAGCTGATGGTGTCGATTCGTCGCCGCCTGGGCGATCGCTTCAGCTACCTGGGTGGCCTGCCCACCGCCGAGGTGTATGCTGCGGCTTACAAGGCCCTGGGCGTGCCGGTGTACTCCTCGGCGGTGTTCAACTTCGTGCCGAAGACGGCGATGGACTTCTACCACGCCATCGCCCGCGACGATCACGCCACCGTGGCCAAGCTGATCGACGACTTCTTCCTGCCATACCTGGACATCCGCAACCGCAAAGCCGGCTATGCCGTGAGCATCGTCAAGGCCGGGGCAAAAATCGCCGGCTACGACGCCGGCCCCGTGCGCACGCCGCTGACCGACCTGACCGCGCAGGAGTACGAGATGCTCGCCGCGCTGATGGACAAGATGGGCCCGCAATAAGCGAGCTTCCTGCGGCCTGCCGATGCCGCCGCCGGAGCAAGGCCACCCTGCTCCGGCCCACAACCGATCCCCGTATAAAAATAACGAGTGGGAGTAACCAGCATGCAAGCGACGAAAAAGACGCATGTGCGCTACCTGATCCTGTTGATGCTGTTCCTGGTGACCACCATCAACTACGCCGACCGCGCCACCATCGCCATCGCCGGCTCCAGCCTGCAGCAGGACCTGGGCATCGACGCGGTCACCCTCGGCTACATCTTCTCCGCCTTCGGCTGGGCCTACGTGGCCGGGCAGATCCCCGGCGGCTGGCTGCTCGACCGCTTCGGCTCGAAGAACGTCTACGCCTTCAGCATCTTCACCTGGTCGCTGTTCACCCTGCTGCAGGGCTTCGTCGGCGGCCTGCCAGTGGCCTGGGCGGTCGTCACCCTGTTCACCCTGCGCTTTCTGGTCGGCTTCGCCGAAGCGCCGTCGTTCCCCGGCAACGCCCGGATCGTCGCGGCCTGGTTCCCGACGCAAGAGCGCGGCACCGCCTCGGCGATCTTCAACTCGGCGCAGTACTTCGCCACCGCGCTGTTCGCGCCAATCATGGGCTGGATCGTCTTCACCTTCGGCTGGGAACATGTGTTCGTGGTGATGGGCGCGCTGGGCATCGTGTTCTCGGCGGTGTGGCTCAAGACTATCTATAACCCGCGCCAGCACCCTCGCATCGGTGCCGCCGAGCTCGAGCACATCGAACAGAACGGCGGCCTGGTGGACATGGACCAGAAGCGCGGCAACGACGGCCCGAAATGGGGCTATATCAAGCAGCTGCTGACCAGCCGAATGCTGCTGGGCGTCTACCTGGGCCAGTACTGCATCAACGCCATCACCTACTTCTTCCTCACCTGGTTCCCGGTGTACCTGGTGCAGGAGCGCGGCATGACCATCCTCAAGGCAGGCTTCATCGCCTCGCTGCCGGCGGTATGCGGCTTCATCGGCGGCGTGCTCGGCGGCGTGTTGTCGGATTGGCTGCTGCGCCGCGGCAACTCGCTGACCTTCTCGCGCAAGCTGCCGATCGTCTGCGGCCTGCTGCTGTCGACCACCATGGTCTTCTGCAACTACGTCGAGGCCGAATGGATGGTGGTCGGCTTCATGACCTTGGCGTTCTTCGGCAAGGGCATCGGCGCGCTGGGCTGGGCGGTGGTCGCCGACACCTCGCCCAAGCAGATCGCCGGGCTGTCGGGCGGGCTGTTCAACACCTTCGGCAACATCGCCTCGATCACCACGCCGATCGTCATCGGCTACATCATCAGCGCCACCGGCTCGTTCAAGTGGGCCCTGGTGTATGTGGGCGCCAACGCCCTGGTGGCGGTGTTCAGCTACCTGGTGATCGTCGGTCCGATCAAGCGTATCGAGCTCAAGGACGACCCGAAGCAAGAGGCGGCACCCACCGCTGAACTCGCCACTTCGCGCCATTGAGTGAAACACGCCGGCGCCCAGCCCGGGCGCCGGCAGCCGTACAAGAAGCCTGAAAGAAACGACAAGAAGGGCCTGACCATGCAGTTGATCGAACATTCCGAGTCGCCCCGCTACGTGCGCCTGCACCCCGACGACAATGTCGTGGTGGTGGTCAACGACGGCGGCCTGGGCGAAGGCGCGCGCTTCGCCGACGGCCTGACCCTGGTCGAGGGCGTGCCGCAGAGCCACAAGGTCGCCACCGTGGATATCCGCCGGGGCGAGGCGGTGCGCCGCTACGGCCAGGTCATCGGCCATGCCCTGGAAGACCTGCGCCAGGGCAGTTGGGTCAAGGAAGATCAACTGGCGATGCCGGCCGCCCCCGAGCTCGACAGCCTGCCGCGCTGCGATGCCGTGCCCGCCGCCCAGGCGCCCCTAGAAGGCTTCACCTTCGAGGGTTATCGCAATGCCGACGGCACCGTCGGTACCCGCAACATCCTCGGCATCACCACCACCGTGCAGTGCGTGACCGGCGTGCTCGACCACGCGGTCAAACGCATCCGCAGCGAGCTGCTGCCCAAATACCCCAACGTGGATGATGTGGTCGCCCTCACCCACAGCTACGGCTGTGGCGTGGCGATCAACGCCCGCGATGCCTACATCCCGATCCGCACCGTGCGCAACCTGGCGCGCAACCCCAACCTGGGCGGCGAGGCGCTGGTCATCAGCCTGGGCTGCGAAAAACTCCAGGCCGGCCAGGTGATGCACGAGGACGACCCGTCCGTGGACCTCAGCGAGCCCTGGCTATACCGCTTGCAGGACGCCTCGCTGGGCTTTGTCGAGATGATCGAGCAGATCATGGCCCTGGCCGAAACCCGCCTGAAGAAGCTTGACCAGCGCCGCCGCGAAACCGTGCCGGCCAGCGAGCTGATCCTGGGCATGCAGTGCGGTGGCAGCGATGCCTTTTCCGGCATCACCGCCAACCCCGCCCTGGGCCATGCCGCCGACCTGTTGGTGCGCGCCGGGGCCACGGTGCTGTTCTCGGAAGTCACCGAGGTGCGCGACGCCATCTACATGCTCACCTCCCGCGCCGAAACGCCGGAAGTTGCCGAGGCGCTGGTGCGCGAGATGGACTGGTACGACCGCTACCTGCAACAGGGCGCGGCGGACCGCAGCGCCAACACCACGCCGGGCAACAAGAAAGGCGGCTTGTCCAACATCGTCGAGAAATCCCTCGGCTCGATCGTCAAGTCCGGCAGCGGCGCCATCCAGGGCGTGCTTGGCCCGGGCGAACGGGTCACACGCAAGGGCCTGATCTTCTGCGCCACCCCGGCCAGCGACTTCGTCTGCGGCACCCTGCAGCTGGCTGCCGGGATGAACCTGCACGTGTTCACCACCGGCCGCGGCACGCCCTACGGCCTGGCCATGGCGCCGGTGGTCAAGGTGTGCACCCGCAGCGAACTGGCCCAGCGCTGGCCGGACCTGATCGACATCGACGCCGGGCGCATCGCCAGTGGCCGGGCGAGCATCGAGGAGCTGGGCTGGGAACTGTTCCACTACTACCTCGATGTCGCCAGCGGTCGCAAGCGGACCTGGGCCGAGCAGCATGGCCTGCACAACGACATCACCTTGTTCAATCCGGCACCTATTACCTGATGAATATTGGGGCTGCTACGCAGCCCTTTCGCGGCACAAGGCCGCTCCTACTAGTAGATCGCATCCGCCTTGTAGGAGCGGCCTTGTGCCGCGAAAGGGGCGCAAAGCGCCCCCCAACGTCCCCCGACAGGAGTACCCCATGCCTGAGATCCTCGGCCACAACTTCATAGCCGGCGCACGCAGCGCCGCCGGCACCCAGCGCCTGCAAAGCCTGGACGCCAGCAGCGGCGAAGCCCTGCCCTACAGCTTCGCCCAAGCCACCGAAGCCGAAGTCGACCAGGCCGCCCAAGCCGCCGCCGCCGCCTTCGCCGAGTTCCGCCAACTGCCCCCGGCACGCCGCGCCGAATTCCTCGAGGCGATCGCCGCCGAACTGGATGAGCTGGACGACAGCTTCGTCGCCATCGTCTGCCGCGAAACCGCCCTGCCCGCCGCCCGTATCCAAGGTGAACGCGGCCGCACAAGCGGGCAGATGCGCCTGTTCGCCAAGGTACTGCGCCGTGGCGACTTCCTAGGGGCGCGCATCGACCTGGCACAGCCCGAGCGCCAACCGCTGCCACGGGTGGACATCCGCCAGATGCGTATCGGTGTCGGTCCGGTGGCGGTGTTCGGCGCCAGCAACTTCCCACTGGCCTTCTCCACCGCCGGGGGCGACACCGCCGCAGCCCTGGCCGCCGGCTGCCCGGTGGTGTTCAAGGCCCACAGCGGCCACATGGCCACCGCCGACCTGGTGGCCTGCGCCATCCTGCGTGCCGCCGAACGCACCGGCATGCCCAAGGGCGTGTTCAACATGGTGTTCGGTGGTGGTGTCGGTGAGTGGCTGGTCAAGCACCCGGCCATCCAGGCGGTCGGCTTCACCGGCTCGCTCAAGGGCGGCGACGCCCTGTGCCGCATGGCTGCCGAGCGTGCGCAACCGATCCCGGTATTCGCCGAGATGTCCAGCATCAACCCGGTGATCATCCTGCCGGCCGCGCTGGCCAAGCGTGGCGAGAACATCGCCCGCGAACTGGCCGGCTCCGTGTGCCTGGGCGCCGGGCAGTTCTGCACCAACCCGGGGATGCTGATCGGCCTGCAGTCGCCTGGTTTTAGCCAGTTGCTGAATGATCTGGGCCAGCACCTGGACCAGCAGGCCGGCCAGACCCTGCTCAACGCCGGCGGCCTGCGCAGCTATGTCGCCGGCCTGGAACACTTGCACGCCCATGCCGGCATCCAGCACCTGGCCGGTCAGGCGCAACAAGGCGACCAGGCCCGTGCCCAGCTGTTCAAAGCCGACGTCCGCCTGCTGCTGGAGCCCGACCCGCTGCTGCAGGAAGAAGTGTTCGGCCCGGCTACGGTGGCGGTCGAAGTCAGCGACAGCGAGCAACTGCGCGCCGCCCTGCTCGGTCTGCGCGGCCAGTTGACCGCCACGCTGATCGGCGAGCCGGAAGACCTCGAAGCCTTTGCCTGGCTGGTGCCGCTGCTGGAGGAAAAGGTCGGGCGGATCCTGGTCAATGGCTATCCGACCGGGGTCGAGGTGTGCGACGCCATGGTCCATGGCGGGCCTTACCCGGCGACTTCAGATGCCCGTGGCACTTCGGTCGGCACCTTGGCCATCGATCGCTTCCTGCGCCCGGTGTGCTACCAGAACTACCCGCAGGCGCTGCTGCCGGAGGCGTTGCGCGATGGCAACCCGCTGGGGCTGCGGCGGCTGGTGAATGGGCAGTGGAGTGAAGGGGTGATCTGAATAGCCCTGGGATGCAAGAGCCCTGCGCATGCAGGGCTTTTTTATAGTGCCCGCGAAGGGACCGGTACGGATTAGATGCCTTGCGCCTCGGCCTCTTCATGGGCCTGGCGCAGGCGCTCGCGGCTGTTGCTCAGATGCATGCGCATGGCCATCTTCGCGCCTTCACTGTCGCGCCGGGCGATGGCCTCGTAGATCGCCTCGTGCTCATGCATCAGCCGGCTCATGTAGTGCGCCTGGTCGTCATGGGCCAGGCGCGCCGAATTGAGCCGGGTGCGCGGGATGATGCTGGTGCCCAGGTGATTGATGATGTCGGCGAAGTAGTGATTGCCGCTGGCCTGGGCGATACGCAGGTGGAACTGGAAGTCCGCCGACACCGCATCCGAGGCATGGGCCGCGCCCTCGTTAAGCTCGTCCAGCGCGGCACGCATGCCGGCCAGTTCCTCGTCGCTGCGACGCTGGGCGGCCAGGCCCGCGGCTTCGATCTCCAGGGCGATGCGCAACTCCAGTACCGCCAGCACTTCGCGCAAGGTGACGATGGTCGCCGGGTCAATCCGAAAGCCGCCGGTGCTCGGCGCGTCCAGCACGAAGGTGCCGATGCCGTGGCGGGTCTCGACCTGGCCGGCGGCCTGCAGCCGCGAGATGGCCTCGCGCACCACGGTGCGGCTGACCCCCTCCTCGACCATGATCTGCGACTCGGTGGGCAGCTTGTCGCCGCGCTTGAGTTGGCCGCTGCGAATGCGCTCGGTCAGCACCGTGACCAGTTCCTGGGCCAGACTGCGCGGCTTGCGCCGGGTCCGTGCCTGTACCTGCTGCTCTGTCATGCCCTGTATGTCTGGTTGTGAAAGACAGGCGTGATGATAGCGCAAGCAGTTGTACGATCACATACGTCCAACGGGGTTTTCATATGCCCTGGCGTGCCGTCGACGGCGGCTGGCCCATGACTCGCCGGTACAGGCTGGAAAACGCGCTGGGGCTTTCATAACCCAGGTCCAGGGCGATGGCGGTCACCGCCTCGCCGGTCGCCAGCCGGGTCACCGCGGCCATCAGGCAGGCCTGCTGGCGCCACTGACCGAACGACAGCCCGGTCTGCTCGCGAAAGCGCCGGCTGAAGGTACGCAGGCTCCAGTTAAGCTGCCCTGCCCAGGTTTCGCCACGGGTGTGGATCGATGGCTGCGCCAGGAACGCCTGGCACAGGGCCGCCAGGCGCGGCTCGGCCGGCAGCGGCGCGAACAGCGGCAGACGCTCGGCCTGGCCCAGCTCATGTA
Source organism: Pseudomonas carassii (assembly GCF_036324045.1). NCBI lineage: Bacteria > Pseudomonadati > Pseudomonadota > Gammaproteobacteria > Pseudomonadales > Pseudomonadaceae > Pseudomonas > Pseudomonas carassii. The sequence goes on from NZ_JAZDCT010000003.1 coordinate 233,390, forward strand.
GCACCAGACGCAGCAGCAGGCCATCGCGCCCCGTCTCGTCATGCAGGGCCGGCACCTCGGCGCTGGCCAGCAGCAGCTGGTGCAGCAGCGGCCCGACCCGCAGCGCCTCGCACACGCTGCCCGGCCTGGGCAGCGCGGTCGGCTCAATGTACAGGCTGCGGGTACTCACCCCGCGCATGCGTACCTGGTGCGGCTTACCGGGCGGAACCCACACCCCGCTGCCGGGCGGGATGACCCAGGCGCCATCATCGGTCAGCACCTCCATCAACCCGCTCATGCCATACAGGAACTGTGCCCGGCGATGGACATGCCTGGGCAGCAGGGTATCGGGCGGATAGTCGGTGGCGATGGCCAGCACCGCGCGCGGTACGGCATCGACCTGGGACAGGGGGACATTGCGCATGGAAGGAGGCTCTGGCCGAAACACGATGATTATTGGCCAGGTTACGCAAGCCAGCCAAGTGGCAGCCCCCTACCCTGACCACCCCACCCCACCCCAGACCCGAGACCCTCCCCATGCTCTATCCCCTGCTTGGCCTGTTCGGCCTGTGCGCCGGTGTCACCACCCTGCTGTTCGGCTTCGGCGGCGGCTTCTTCGCCGTGCCGCTGTTCTATGCCCTGCTGCTGGCCAGCCATGGCGCGGGGACGGCCGTGGCCCAGCACGCCATGCAGATCGCCGTGGCCACCTCGGCCACGGTGATGATCTTCAGCAGCGCGCTGGCCACCTGGCGCCATCACCGAGCGGGCAGCCTGCGCTGGGACCTGGTGCGACCACTGGCGCCGGCCATCGCCCTCGGCGCGCTGTTCGGGGCCTGGGCGGCGCTGTACCTGGCCAGCGCCTGGTTGCGCTGGCTGTTCATCGCCTACCTGGCGCTGAGCTTGCTGGACGCCTGGCTGCGTCCGGGCTTCGTGCGCGCTGGCGAACATCACCTGGCGCCACTGGGCAGGGCTGGCGCCAGCCTGGTCGGCGTGCCCATCGGCGCACTGGCGGCGCTGCTCGGGGTGGGCGGCAGCGTGATGACCGTGCCGTTGATGCGCCGTCGCGGCGCCAGCATGCGCACCGCCACGGCCATGGCCAACCCGCTGTCGCTGCCCATGGCCCTGGCGGCCACGCTGGTCTATGCGCTGCTGCCGGCCGGCCAGTTCGACCTTGGCCCGGGCGTGCTGGGTTTCATCGACCTGCGCGCGGCCCTGGTGATGACCGTCGGCGCCTGGCTCGGCATGCACCTGGCCGCGCCCCTGCTCGGGCGCATCCCCGACAGCGTGCATGCCCGGGCCTACCTGGCGCTGCTGGCCTGCGTGCTTCTGGTGATGCTGGCCAACGGCCACTGAGACTGGCGAATGGCCACGGCGACGCGGTAGGCTGCGCCCTGCACTCACCAAGGAAGGCACTGCATGAAGACGTTCGATCGCCTGCTGCTCGCCAGCGGCCTGCTCATCCCCCTCTGGCTGCTGCTGGGCGTCACCCTGACGGCCCTGGCCTACCCCGGCTACGACCACTTGCAGCAGGCCATGAGCCAGCTCGGCGCGGCCGGCGCCCCCACCCACGGGCTGTCGCCCTGGATCAACAATTTCCCACTGGCCCTGCTGTTCGCGCTGTTCGCCTGGGGCCTGGCGCGGCGCTGGCGGCGCTCGAAGCTGGCGCGGCTGAGCGCCCTGCTGGTGCTGTTGCATGGCCTGGGCAGTCTGGTGACCGGCGGGTTCGCCTGCGATCAGGGCTGCGCGCCGCTGCAGCCATCGTTCTCGCAGCAGATGCATAACCTCGGCGGCCTGCTGATGTTCCTCTCGCTGACCCTCGCCAGCGTGCTGTGGATCGGCCTGGGCACCCGCCTGGCCCGATCCCCGGGGCTGGCCTGGGGGTCGCTGCTGAGCGCGCTGCTGGCGGTGGTCACCGTGGTGTTGATGGCCAAGGCCGTGCACAGCGGTGAACTGTTCGGTCTGTACCAGCGCCTGAACTACGGCGTCGGCGTGCTGTGGATCGCGGCCCTGGCCCTGCAGTCGCTGCGCACGCGCCAGCACGACGGCCTGCAAATGGCCATCGCCTGACGGCAAACTGCTGGCCCCCAGGCGTCGGAAGCGAAGGCAAACTTTGTTTTCCTTCAGATGCTTAGGACAGCAACATGCGAATGATTCTAGCAACCGTGGCCGGCTGCCTGCTGGCCACCGCCGCCTTCGGCGCCCATGCCCGGGCACTGAGCCAGAACGATCGCCAGGTGTGCGGCTGGGGCGCGCAGATCGCCGCCGAGGCGCAGCAGGCCAAGCTTTCCGGCGTCACCCTGTACGCCACGCGCAAGAAGCTGCAGGCGCGCAAGTTCGCCAAGCCGTGGATGCGCATGACGGCCTTCGGCATCACCGAGCAGACCTACAACAGCCGGTCTCGGCTGAAGCCGGCGGCGATCAAGCAGACGTATTACGAGCAGTGCGTACAGCATGCGGTAGCAAAAAGATAAATCGTTATAAATCAATAATTTATTAAAATAATTGAATGTTAAATATCACTACGGTTTATCGTGATTGCCAGCCCTCCCGGGCTGTGCGATAGCGTTATCACCGGGAGCGAATGGCTCGGTAATCGGGCGGCAGGGTCTACGCTGAAGGGTTCACGACAACGAGATCCCTGCCCATGCCCTTGCGATTCTGCTCATTGGCCCTTGCCCTGGCCTGTGCCACCGCCCAGGCCGCCGACCCGACGCCTCAGGAACTGTTCAGCCAGGCCCAGGCCGAACAGCCCCATTACCTGGAAACCCTCAAGACCCTGGTTGCAGTGGATACTGGCACCGGTACCGAACCCGGCCTGAAACAGGTCGGCAGCGAACTGGTGAAACGCCTAGAGGCCCTCGGCGCCAAGGTCAGCACCCAACCGGCCACGCCCTCGGTGGGCGATAACATCGTCGGCACCCTCAAGGGCAGCGGCGACAAGGACTTCCTGCTGATGGTCCATTACGACACGGTGTTCGGCCCCGGCACCGTGGCCAAGCGCCCGTTCCGGATAGACGGGGAACGCGCCTACGGCCCCGGCGTGGCCGACGCCAAGGGCGGCGTGGCGATGATCCTGCATGCGCTGAAACTGCTGCAGGACCAGCAGTACAAGGGCTACCGCACCCTCACCGTGCTGTTCAACCCAGACGAGGAAATGGGCTCGGCCGGCTCGCGGCAACTGATCGCCGAGCTGGCGCGCAAGCATGATTTCGTCTTCTCCTACGAGCCGCCGGACAAGGACGCGGTCACCGTCGCCACCAACGGCATCAACCGCCTCAAGCTCGAGGTCAAGGGCCGCGCCTCCCACGCTGGCTCCGCCCCGGAAGCCGGGCGCAACGCGCTGGTGGAGCTGGCGCACCAGTTGCTGCAGTTGAACGACCTCGGCGACAAGGGCAAGGGCACCACCGTCAACTGGACCCTGGCCAAGGCCGGGGAAAAGGCCAACATCATTCCCGCCCAGGCCAGCGCCGAGGCCGACATGCGCTACTCCGACCTGAGCGAGACCGAGCGGGTACAGGAAGACGCCCTGCGGATCATCAAGAAACAGCTTGTAGCCGATACCCAGGTCGAGCTGGTCGTGGAACAAGGCCGCCCGCCGCTGGCCAGGAACGACGCCTCCACGGCGCTTGCGCAAACCGCGCGGCAGCTCTACAGCAAGATCGACCGGCAGTTGCAGCCGATCGCCATGCGCTTCGGCACCGACGCCGGCTACGCCTACGTGCCCGACAGCGACAAGCCGGCGGTGCTGGAAACGCTGGGGGTGGTCGGCGCCGGCCTGCATGGCGACGACGAGTACATGGAGATCGCCAGCGTGGCGCCACGCTTGTACCTGACGGTGGCGATGATTCGGCACCTGGCGCAGTAAGTCCTCATGACTATCCTTTACGACGAACGTGTCGATGGACCGTTGCCAGCCGTGGACAAGCCAGCACTGCTGGCCGCCCTGCACGAGGCCCTGCCCGATCTGCAGATCCTGCACCACCGCGAAGACCTCAGGCCCTACGAGTGCGACGGCCTCTCGGCCTACCGCACGCTGCCGCTGCTGGTGGTGTTGCCCGAGCGCATGGAACAGGTGCAAACACTGCTGCGGCTCTGCCACCAGCGCGGCGTACCAGTGGTGGCGCGCGGCGCCGGCACCGGCCTGTCCGGCGGCGCCCTGCCGTTGAACCAGGGCATCCTGCTGGTGATGGCGCGCTTCAAGCGCATCCTCGAAGTCAACCCGCAGGGTCGCTTCGCCCGGGTCCAGCCTGGCGTGCGCAACCTGGCGATCTCCCAGGCGGCGGCGCCCCATGGGCTGTACTACGCGCCCGATCCTTCCTCGCAGATCGCCTGTTCGATCGGCGGCAATGTCGCCGAGAATGCCGGTGGCGTGCATTGCCTGAAATACGGCCTGACCGTGCACAACCTGCTCAAGGTGGAGATCCTCACCATCGAAGGCGAACGCCTGGTACTGGGCAGCGACGCCCTGGACAGCCCCGGTTTCGACCTGCTGGCGTTGTTCACCGGCTCCGAAGGCATGCTCGGCATCGTCACCGAAGTCACCGTCAAGCTGCTGCCCAGGCCGCAGGTGGCGCGGGTGCTGCTGGCCAGCTTCGACAGCGTCGAGGACGCCGGCGGCGCGGTGGCCGAAATCATCGGCGCCGGCATCATCCCTGCCGGACTCGAGATGATGGACAACCTGGCGATCCGCGCCGCCGAGGATTTCATCCATGCCGGCTACCCGCTGGACGCGGCGGCGATCCTGCTGTGCGAGCTCGACGGCGTCGAGGCCGACGTGCAGGACGACTGCGCCCGGGTCGATGCCGTGCTGCGCAAGGCCGGCGCCCGCGAGGTGCGCCTGGCCTGCGACGAAGCCGAACGCGCGCGCTTCTGGGCCGGGCGCAAGAACGCCTTCCCGGCGGTGGGGCGCATTTCCCCGGACTACTACTGCATGGATGGCACCATCCCGCGCCGCGAGCTGCCGCGGGTGCTCAAGGGCATCAGCGCGCTTTCCCGGCAGTACGGCCTGCGGGTGGCCAACGTGTTCCATGCCGGCGACGGCAACCTGCACCCGCTGATCCTGTTCGACGCCAACCTGCCCGGCGAACTGGAGCGCGCCGAGGCCATCGGCGGCCAGATCCTCGAACTGTGCGTGGCCGTCGGCGGCAGCATCACCGGCGAGCACGGCGTGGGCCGGGAGAAGATCAACCAGATGTGCGCGCAGTTCAACAGCGACGAGATCACCCTGTTCCACGCGGTCAAGGCCGCCTTCGACCCACGGGGCCTGCTCAACCCGGGCAAGAACATCCCCACCCTGCAGCGCTGCGCCGAGTTCGGCGCGCTGCATGTGCACCACGGGCAACTGCCCTTCCCCGACCTGGAGCGTTTCTGATGGACAGGGACCTCGGCCAGGACCTGCTGGAGCAGGTCAACCAGGCGCTGAACCGGCGCATTCCGTTGCGCATCCAGGGCGGCAACAGCAAGGCCATGCTCGGTCGTCCGGTGGCCGGGCAGGTCATCGACACCCGCGGCCACCGGGGCATCGTCGGCTACGACCCCACCGAGCTGGTGCTCACCGCCCGCGCCGGCACGCCCCTGCGGGAGGTCGAGGCGACGCTGCACGAGGCTGGGCAGATGCTGGCCTGCGAGCCGCCGCACCTGGGGCCCGAGGCGACGGTGGGCGGCATGGTCGCGGCCGGGCTGTCGGGGCCAAGGCGACCCTGGGCCGGATCGGTGCGTGACTATGTCCTCGGCACCCGGCTGATCACCGGCCACGGCAAGCACCTGCGCTTTGGTGGCGAGGTGATGAAGAATGTCGCCGGTTACGACGTGTCGCGGCTGATGGCGGGCAGCTTCGGTTGCCTGGGACTGCTCACCGAAGTGTCGCTCAAGGTGCTGCCGCAACCGCGCCAATGCCTGGGCCTGCGCCTGGAGATGAGCACGCAGCAGGCACTCGCCGCACTGACCGAATGGGGCCGGCAAGCGCTGCCGATCAGCGCCGCCTGCCATGACGGCGAGGCGCTGCATCTGCGCCTGGAGGGCGGCGAAGGTTCGGTGCGATCGGCCCGTGAGCGCCTGGGTGGCGAAGCCTTCGACACGGGTTTCTGGCAAGACCTGCGCGAGCAGCGCCTGGCGTTCTTCGCCGCACCCGCAACGCTGTGGCGACTGTCCCTGCCCATTGCCTGCGGTGCACTCGAACTACCGGGGCAGCAGTTGATCGACTGGGGTGGCGCCCAGCGCTGGCTCAAGTCCGACGCCCCGGCGTCGGTCATCCGGGCATTGGCGGCCGAGGCCGGCGGTCATGCCACCGCCTACGCGCCCGGCGACGACAGCAGCGCCCCACTCGATCCGCTGACGCTGCGCTATCACCAGGCGCTGAAACACCAACTCGATCCCCAGGGTGTGTTCAACCCTGGTCGCCTGTACGCGCACTTGTGAGGCCACGGCATGCAAACCCACCTGAGCGAATCCGCCCGCCAGCTGCCCCGCGCCGACGAGGCCGAACGCATCCTGCGTTCCTGCGTGCACTGCGGGTTCTGCACCGCCACCTGCCCCACCTACCAACTACTCGGCGATGAACTGGACGGGCCTCGCGGGCGCATCTACCTGATCAAGCAGGTGCTCGAAGGCGAACCGGCGGGCACCAGCACCCAGACGCATCTGGACCGCTGCCTGAGCTGCCGCAACTGCGAGACCACTTGCCCGTCGGGGGTGGAGTACCACAACCTGCTCGACATCGGCCGCGCCGTGATCGACCGGCAAGTCCCCCGACCACCGGGGCAACGCCTGCTGCGCGCGGGCCTGCGTGCCGTGGTGCCGCGGCCGGGCGCATTCAAGGCCCTGGTACGCGCTGGGTTGGCCCTGCGCCCGCTGCTCCCGGCCAGCCTCAAGGACAAGCTGCCGGCGCAGGTTCTCGCCCCGGGCCAACGCCCGATGCCGCGCCACGCCCGCCGCGTGCTGCTGCTCGAAGGCTGCGTGCAGCAGGCCCTTTCACCCAACACCAACGCCGCCGCCACTCGCCTGCTCGACCGGCTCGGCATCAGCGTCGAACCGGCCTGCGCAGCCGGTTGCTGCGGCGCCGTGGACTATCATCTGGATGCCCAGGCACGGGGCCTCGAACGCGCCCGACGCAACATCGACGCCTGGTGGCCGGCCATCGAGGCCGGCGCCGAGGCCATCGTGCAAACCGCCAGCGGCTGCGGCGCCTTCGTCCGCGACTACGGCCAACTGCTGGAACAAGATCCACGTTACGCCGTCAAGGCCGCCACGGTCAGTGCCCTGGCCCGCGACCTGGTACAGGTGCTGCAGGCCGAGCCTCTGGAGCGGCTCGGCATATGCGCCGAGCAGCGCCTGGCATTCCACTGCCCCTGCACCCTGCAGCACGCCCTCAAGCTCAGCGGCGCGGTGGAAGGCCTGCTGCAGCGTCTGGGCTTCCATCTCACCCAGGTACCCGATGGTCACCTGTGCTGCGGCTCGGCCGGCACCTATTCGCTGACCCAGCCGACGCTGGCGCGCCAACTGCGCGACAACCGCCTCAACGCCCTGGAAAGCGGTAACCCGCAGGTCATCGCCAGCGCCAACATCGGCTGCCAGCTGCACCTCGGCGATGCCGGCCGCACGCCAGTGCGGCACTGGGTCGAAATCGTCGAGGCGGCGCTTGAACCCGGCGCTGTCGAGACGACTGGAATTGTGCCCCGCCCCTGACGCGGATCAAGACGATGTTTAACCTGGTGCCTGTAATTTCGGAACCCTCCTACCCAAAGCACGGACGTTTCTCGATTGTTGCCAGACCCTCGGCAAAACATCATCAGGACTGGAGACGTGACCGCCGCCCCGGCGCGGCCAACCCCATCCAGACGAGGCCATGCCATGCCCACAAACGCTCATCGCCCTACCCGCGAACTGCGCCACACCCTGCGTCAACTGCTGGCCCACGAGGTCAGCAACCCCGACGACAACCCGCACCTGTCCGGAGTGCGCTTCTTCTGCGCCACCGACGAGCACACCCGTCAACTGATCGAGCGTGTCGAGCTGCTCGCCAGTGAAGCCTTCTTCGACGCCAAGGGCCGCGCCATTCCCGCGCGCATGCGCGAAGCGGCAGTGGATGGCGTGTGCATCCAACAGAAACGCAAGGCCGGCGAGGACGAGACGGTGATCCGCATCGCACTGCCGGAAAAAGGCTACATCACCATCAGTACCGCCCGCCTGTGAACACTCCGCACGCCTTGGCAGTAATTTCCCAGACCTTTCGGCTGCGTGGGAGCCCACCAGGCGATCGCCAGCAGGAGCCCTTGCAGCTTTGTCGATAAACCCCGAAGCTTTTACACCCCTGCGCTTCGGACACCCTCCCCCCGATGGAACTGCACATCCGCCTCGAAGGCCGCAAAGGCCTGGCCGACCAGCTCTACCAGCAGCTGCGCGCCGGCATCGACAGCGGCCACCTGGCCGCCGGCACCCAGCTGCCACCCACGCGCCTGCTGGCCGAGCAACTGGGGGTTTCGCGCAAGACCGTGGCCGAAGCCTATTCGCGCCTGACCTACGACAACCTGCTCAGCGGCGTGGTCGGCCGCGGCACCTTCATCACCCCACGCCACACGCTGCGCCAGAGCGACAGCGACAGCATCCCGCTGGCCGCCGCCGAGACCCTCGAACGCTGGCGCCAGCGCGCCACGGTGCTGGGTCGCCGGGCGCTGGACGCGCCGTCGCGCTACGACTTCATCGGCGGCGCCTCGAGCAAGGCGCAGTTCCCCTACGACCACTGGCGAAGCTGCATGAACTACGCCCTGCGCCGCAGCCAGCGCCACCCCGACCGGCAGTTTTCCGCCCAGGGCCTGCCCGAGCTGCGCGAGGCCATCGCCCACCAGATCGCCTTCACCCGCGGTATCCAGTGCGAGGCCCGCGATGTGCTGGTGTGCAATGGCGCCCAGCAGGCCCTGGACCTGATCGCCCGGGTGCTGGTCGAGCCCGGCTGCAAGGTGGCCATGGAAGACCCGGGCTACCCACCGGCGCGCCAACTGTTCCTGGCCCTGGGCGCGCGCCTGCAGTCGGTGCCGGTGGACGACCAGGGACTGTGCGTCGAGCAGATCGAGGACGGCACCCGGCTGATCTATGTGACGCCCTCGCACCAGTTCCCGCTGGGCATGCCCATGGCCGAGCCGCGGCGCCAGGCGCTGCTGGCGCGGGCCGCCGAGCTCGGTGCGCTGATCATCGAGGACGACTACGACTGCGAGTTCCGCTACCAGGGGCCGGCCGCCGAAGCACTGCAGCGCCTGGATCGACATGGCCTGGTGGCTTATGTCGGGACCTTCTCCAAGACCCTGCTGCCGGAACTGCGCCTGGGCTACGCGGTGCTGCCGCCGGCCGTGCTGCAGGCCGCCTGCGTGGCCAAGCACCTGAGCGACTGGCACAGCCCGAGCCTGCAGCAATGGGCCCTGGCGCGGTTCATCAGCGAAGGCCACCTGAACAAGCACATCCGCCGTTGCCACGAGGTGTACAGCGCCCGCCGCGAGCGGATCCTGGCGCGCCTGGGCGGCGACCTGGCGCCATGGTTCGACGCGGTGCCGGCCAGCGCCGGCTTTCACCTGAGCGCGCTGGCCAAGCCCGGGGTGGATGTCGAACTGCTGATCAACCTGGCGCGCAAAGTCGAGGTCGGCCTCTACTCCCTGGCCCCGTTCTTCAGCGAGGCGCCGGTCAGGCCGGGGTTGCTGTTCGGCTTCGGGGCCATCGAGCTCCTGGATATCGACCCGGCGCTGGACCGGGTCGGCGACACCCTGCAGCGCCTCAGTTGAGCGCCGCCACAGTCGCTTGCCCCCCACGGGCGATGGCCCGGGCATAGCCCTTCGGGGCAAAGCGCACGGTCACCAGCAGCATCGCCAGCACCGTGCAGGTCAGCAGGGTCCAGGAGGCCTGGAAGTCGCCGCTGACATCACGCAACCAGCCAGTGATGTACGGCACGATACCGGTGACGATAAAACCCACGCCCTGGACGAAAGCCGCCAAGCTGCCGGCCTCGCCGGGCGTGCGCAGGTGCTCCAGGGTCAGCGTCAGGCTCAGGCTGAAGCACGCCCCCAGGCCCAGGCCGATCAGCGCCACCCACAGGCCCATGGCGCTGGCCGGCGCCAGCAGCAGACCAAGGAAGCCCGCGAGCTGGATCAGCAAGGCCAGCCACAGGCCCGGCCGCCGATCGACCAGACGCCGCAGCAGCAACGGCAGGCCCAGGGCACCGCAGACCTGGAAGATGGTCATCAAACCGACCAGCTCGCCGCCGCCCTGGGCCGTGCCGCCGTGCTCGAGGTGATAGGCCGGCAACCAGGCGACCATGCTCGTGTAGCCACCGTTGATCAGCCCGAAGTAGAGCGCCAGCAGCCAGGCCCGACGGTTGCCGAACCAGTGCCCGCCCCCACCACCGGCCAGGGCCGGTGTGTCCTGGCGCGGGCGCAGGACGGTCCACGCCACGATCGCCAGCAGCGCCGGCAGCGCCCACAGGCCAAGGCCGAACTGCCAATGGCCGAAGTACGCGGTGATCGACGGGCCCAACACTGCCGCCAGGCCACCACCGCTCATCAACGCCGCCGAATACAGCCCCATGGTCGACGCCAGGCAGCCGGGGAACCAGCGGTTGACCAACCCCGGCATCATGCCCTGCACCACGGCGACGCCCAGGCCGGCGACCACGGCGCTGGCGATCAGCGCCCAGGCACTGTCCAGTTGCAGGCGCCACAGGCACGCCAGGGCGATGGCCGCCAGCCCCGCCAGCATGCCGCCATGCTCGCTCAGCCAGCGCCGCAGCCAGGGTTGCAGAAGTGGCACCAGGCCCATGCACAGCACCGGCAACGCAGTCAGCAGCGCCGCCTGCTGGTAACCCAGGCCGGTGCTCTGGCGCATGGGTTCGAGCAGCGGGCCGATGCTGGTGAGGATCGGCCTCAGGTTCAACGCCAGCAGCACCACCAGCAACAGGTTCAACGCGCCCCTCATGCTTCGCCAGCCTGCTGCCACTCACGGTACAGGCCACTTTCACCCGCCGGTTTCAGCGGGCGCAGGGGCAGGCTCTGCTGCTGTGGCGGGCGGGCCATCTGCGCATACACCGCGGCGGTGGACAAACCATAGGGCTCGCCCTCGTCGTTGTCGTAGGCAAACCAGGCGCGCTCGATACCGCACAGGTGCATGGCGGCCAGGCACATCGGGCACGGATGGCCGCTGGCGTAGATCTCGGCGCCGTCCAGGCGCGTCCGGCCGAGCACCTGGGCGGCCTGGCGGATGGCCTGCATCTCGGCGTGGCTGGTGGGGTCCTGGGTGCTGTGGATCTCATTGACGGCGCGGGCGATTACCTGCCCCTGGTGGACCAGCACGGCGCCGAAGGGGCGGCCTCCGGCCTGGATATTGGCGCGGGCAAGCTCCAGGGCCTCGCGCATGAATCGATCTGCGGACATGAAACGGTTCTCAGGTGTTGACCCGCCCATTATCCCGCCTCGGCCGCCCTGGCAGAAATGAAGAGATTGGATGCCTGTCAGTGCGCATACGAATGGTGGATTGGCCTCCTGGCAAAGCGCGGGATTGGCTATTCGGCGCGGCCCGACCTGGCGCTAAGGTAGTGCCACTTTCCTCTTGTCGAACTGGAGTCTCACCATGCATGACCGTCTCGAATGGGCCAAACACTCGCCGGAAGCCTACAAGGCCATGATCGGCCTCGAGCAGGCACTGGTCGCCTCGGGCCTGGAGCATTCGCTGCTCGAGCTGATCCGCCTGCGCGCCTCGCAGATCAATGGCTGCGCCTACTGCGTCAACATGCACGCCAACGATGCGCGCAAGGCCGGTGAAACCGAGGCGCGCCTGCAGACCCTGAGCGTCTGGCGCGAGACCCGCTACTTCAGCGAGCGCGAGCGGGCCGCCCTGGCCTGGGTCGAAAGCCTGACCCGCCTGGCCGAGCGCGCCGCGCCGCAGGACGAGTACCAGGCACTGCTGGAACACTTCAGCGCCAAGGAGATCGCCAACCTGACCCTGGCCATCGCCACCATCAATGCCTGGAACCGCTTCGGCGTGGGCTTTGCGATGGTGCCAGCGTAACCCTGGCAGGGGCCGTTCACACCGACGTTGCGCGCCTGGCCCGGTAACTGCCCGGGCTCTGCCCGGTCCACTTCTTGAACGCGCGATGAAACGCACTGGGTTCCTGGAACCCGGTGTGTTCGGCGATCTCGGCAATGCTCAGGCGGCCTTCGCGCAACAGCTCGAAGGCCATCGCCCGGCGCACCTCGTCCTTGATCTGCTGGTACGAGCGCCCTTCCCGCTCCAGCTGGCGGCGAAAGCTGCTGGCGCTGAGCCGCTGCCGCTCGGCCATGGCGTTGAGCGTCGGCCACTGCCCGTAGTGGCGAGCACGCAGATGGCGATAGACCTCGGCCACCAGACCATTCTGGTTGCGAAAGCGAATCACCAGGCCCTGCGGCGCGCTGCGCAAAAAGCCCTTCAAGGCCGTCAGGTCCTGCACCACCGGCAGGCGCAGCCAGGCGCTGTCGAACTCCACCTCGGTGCGTCCGCTGCCCAGGCGCAGGTCCGGCCCCCAGAGCAACGCATCGTCCTCCTGCGCCGGCCGCGCCAGGGCCAGCTCGGTACGGTCGATGGCGATGCGCCGGCCGGCCAGCCAGCACAGCAAGCCGATCACCAGCACCAGATAGGTCTCCTCGGCATAGACCCGAGTCAGCGGATCGGCGATGTTCGATTGCACGCTGATCACCGTGCGCGCGCCGCGCACCGTGACACTGCCGTTCAGGTCGCGCAGGAACAGGGCGAAACTGCCCAGGCACTGGCGCAGCGCCTTGCCCAGGGTCGGCTCCTGGATCAACCCACGGCAGATCAGGGCGAAACTGCCCAGGGGCATGCCGTGGCTGTCGAGGCGGAAGAACTCGTCATGCAGCTCATCGATCAGTGCCAGCCACAGCTGGGCAAAGGCCTTGGCCGGCACCCGCGCCAGAGGCTGGTCCAGCACCTGCGGATCGATGCCCACCGCCCGCAGATGGGCATCGCGCGCCTGTGGCCGCTCACGCAGGGCGTGGACCATGGCATTGAGGAAATACACCGCGACCGTATCGCTATCGCGCATGGCAGAAGTCCGCTGTCTATGCTGAGTGGCAAAAAATGCCAGGTTGACTGAACAGATCCGGCATAGGCCGCCTGAAGGCCTTTGCCTAGACTCGATCCACCCCGGCAGGGTGCGGCCGCCATTCTCGCAGAGCCACCCCCGCCCCGCCACGCCTTCGCAATCGGAGCCCCCCATGAGCAGCACAGAAATCTTCGTCGTCAGCGCGGTACGTTCGGCCATCGGCAGCTTCGGCGGTTCGCTCAAGGACCTGCCCCTGGCCGACCTCGCCACCCAGGTGACCCGCGCCGCCATCGAGCGTTCAGGCGTCGCCGCCGAGCAGATCGGCCATGTGGTGATGGGCAACGTGATCCCCACCGAGCCGCGCGATGCCTACCTGGGCCGGGTCGCGGCGATGAACGCCGGCATCCCCAAGGAAACCCCGGCCTTCAGCGTCAACCGCCTGTGCGGCTCGGGCCTGCAGGCCATCGTCTCGGCCGCCCAAGGCCTGCTGCTGGGCGACAGCGACATCGCCCTGGCCGCCGGCGCCGAGTCCATGAGCCGCGGCCCCTACCTGCTGCCGCAGGCCCGCTGGGGCGCGCGCATGGGTGACCTGCAGGGCATCGACTACATGGTCGGCATCCTCCAGGACCCGTTCGAGCACTTCCACATGGGCATCACCGCCGAGAACGTCGCGGCGGCCCACGGCATCAGCCGCGAGATGCAGGACGAAGTCGCCCTGACCAGCCAGCGCCGCGCCGCCCGCGCCATCGCCGAAGGCCGCTTCGACAGCCAGATCGTGCCGATCGAGATCAAAACCCGCAAAGGCCCCGTGCAGTTCGCCGTGGACGAGAACGTGCGCGGCGACGCCAGCGCCGAGCAACTGGCCGCCATGAAGGCCGTGTTCAAGAAGGACGGTACCGTCACCGCCGGCAACGCCAGCAGCATCAACGACGGCGCCGCCGGCCTGGTTCTGGCCACCGGTGACGCCGTGCGCCGCCAGGGCCTCAAGCCGCTGGCGCGCATCGTCGCCTACGCCCACGCCGGCGTGGAACCGGCACTGATGGGCCTGGGCCCGATCCCGGCCACGCAGAAGGTGCTGGAGAAGGCCGGCCTGAAGGTCGCCGACCTGGACGTGATCGAGTCCAACGAAGCCTTCGCCTCCCAGGCCTGCGCCGTGGCCCGCGCCCTGGGCTTCGACCCGGAGAAGGTCAACCCCAACGGCTCGGGCATTTCCCTCGGCCACCCGGTCGGCGCCACCGGCGCGATCATCGCCACCAAGGCCATCCATGAACTGCACCGCGTCCAGGGCCGCTACGCCCTGGCCACCATGTGCATCGGCGGCGGCCAAGGCATCGCCGTCGTCTTCGAACGCGTCTGAAAGGAGTCAGCAACATGAACATCGAACATATCGCCGTGATCGGCGCCGGCACCATGGGCAACGGCATCGCCCAGGTGTGTGCGCTGGCCGGCTACCAGGTGCTGCTGGTGGACGTCTCCGACGCCGCGCTTGAACGCGGCGTGGCGACCCTGGGCAAGAACCTCGAGCGCCAGGTCGGCAAGGGCACCATCGACGCCGACAAGGCCAGCGCGGCCAAGGCGCGCATCCGCACCAGCACCGACTACGCCCAGCTGGCGGACGCGCAGCTGGTGATCGAGGCGGCCACCGAGAACCTCGCCCTCAAGCAGCGCATCCTGCAGCAGGTGGCCGCCAACGTCGGCGCAGAGTGCCTGATCGCCACCAACACCTCGTCGCTGTCGGTCACCCAGTTGGCGGCCAGCATCGAGCAACCGCAGCGCTTCATCGGCGTGCACTTCTTCAACCCGGTGCCGATGATGGCGCTGGTCGAGATCATCCGTGGCCTGCAAACCAGCGATGCGACCTACGCCCAGGCGCTGCTGGTCACCGAGAAGCTCGGCAAGACCCCGATCACCGCCGGCAACCGCCCGGGCTTCGTGGTCAACCGGATCCTGGTGCCGATGATCAACGAGGCGATCTTCGTGTTCCAGGAAGGCCTGGCCAGTGCCGAGGACATCGACACCGGCATGCGCCTGGGCTGCAACCAGCCGATCGGCCCGCTGGCCCTGGCCGACCTGGTGGGCCTGGACACCTTGCTGGCGATCATGGAGGCCTTCCACGAGGGCTTCAACGACAGCAAGTACCGCCCCGCCCCGCTGCTCAAGGAAATGGTTGCCGCCGGTTACCTGGGCCGCAAGAGCGGCCGTGGCTTCTTCACCTACTAGAGGAGCCGCGCCATGCCCCCGGTCAACGCGGCGCTGCGCTGCGCCAACTTCGAGGAGCGGCGCGACCGGGCCATGGCCCTGTTCGCCGAGAAAGGCTTCGGCCAGGTCAGCATGCGTGAGCTGGCGGCGCACGTGGGCTTGACCGCGGGCTCGCTGTATCACCATTTCCCCAGCAAGCAGGACCTCTTGTACGACCTGATCGAGGAACTGTACGAAGAGTTGCAGGCCACCCTGGAGCTGGGGCGCCGGGCGCGGGCCCAGGGTCGGCCGGTGCTGGCCTGCCTGATTGCCGCGCACTGGCAGTTGCATGGGGAGCGACCGTTGCAGTTTCGCCTGGCCGAGCGGGATTTCTGCTGCTTGACCGCAGAGCAGCAGGCGCGCCTGGCAGGTTTGCGGGAGCGCTATGAAACCGGGCTTTTGCGGTTGGTTGCGCCGCAGGCGCGGTTGGAGACGCAGGTCTCGGCGGCTAGCGGGCATGTGTTGGCGACCTTGTTGAACCAATTGCCGGGGATGTTGCGGGGGAAAGGGTTGGGTGAGGTTGAGGGGGTTGGGTTGATGGAGAGTTTGGTGGTGGGGGCTGTGGAGAGGGCTTTGGGGTAGGATTCTGGTTCCCTGGTTCCCTGGTTCCCTGGTTCCCTGGTTCCCTGGTTCCCTGGTGATTGTTTCAGTTTTTTATGCGCATTCGTAGGTGATGTCGACATCAAGTCACCTTTTCGCCTTTACGGCGACCTACTTTTCTCTAGGGAAAAGTAGGCAAAACCGTTCCGCTCCATTCATCCGGCCCCTGCGCTTCGCTACGGGGTTCCCTCGCTCCGTTCTTGCTCCCGTGGGTACCGCGCTGTACGCCCCATCCTGGGGCGCAGCGCTCGACGGCCATCCATGGCCGTCGCCCCACTCCGCAAGAACTCCGCTCGGCCTCCTGAAGTCGCAATTGGCGGCGCCTGGACTATTGCGCGCTTAGGAGCAAGAGCAGAGCAAGAGCAAGAGCAAGAGCAGAGGCAACAGCAAGATCGTTCAAGCCAGCCTTGTGTCCCTCTGTCATGCTGGTCTGCCCTGTTGATTCGTTGTGTTCACATGTCCAGCCCGCCGCTTGCCCGCCACGCCTTTCTTCATGGCGCCATCGCCATCCTGCCGCTGTCCCTGGCTGTCGCGCCCTGGGGGCTGCTCGCGGGGTCCATGGCCATCGAGGCCAACCTCAGTGCCTGGCAAGGCCAGGGCCTGTCGGCCATCGTCTTTGCCGGCGCCGCGCAGTTGGTCGCCATCGGCATGCTCAAAGGCGGCGCCAACCTGCTGTCGATCCTGCTCACCACCCTGCTGCTGACCTCGCAGCACCTGCTCTACGGGCTGTCCATGCGTCCGGTGATGTCCGGCTTGCCGACCCGCTGGCGCCTGGGCCTGGGCTTTCTGCTCACCGACGAGTTCTTCGCCCTGACCAGCCACCATGACCAGCAGCAGTTCAACCGCTGGTACGCCCTGGGGGTTGGCCTGACCTTCTACGTGGCCTGGAACCTGTTTACCCTGGCCGGCATCGTGCTCGGTCAGAACATCCCGCACCTGGACCAGCTGGGCCTGGACTTCTCCATCGTCGCCACCTTCGTCGCGCTGATCGCGCCGTTGGTGCGCAACCTGCCGACCGTGGTGTGCGTGGCGGTGTCGCTGTTCTGCTCTGTGTTGTTCAGCTACTGGCACTGGGAAACCGCCCTGGTGGTGGCGGGCCTGCTGGGCATGGCTGCAGGCTTTGTCTGCCAGAAATTCTCCGGAGGCCGCTCATGATCTGGCTGCTGATCGTCGCCATGGGCGCGGTGGTGTTCCTTAACCGCTACGCCTTCCTCGAACCGCGCCTGCCGCTGCGCCTGAGCTCCAATGCACGGCAATTTCTCGGTTTCGCCGTGCCCGGCATGCTCACCGCGATCTGCGGACCGATCATCTTCCTGCCCGGCCACCAGCTCGAGTTGAGCCCGCTCAACCCTTACCTGCTCGGCTCGCTGGTGGCCATCGCCCTGGTGCTGTTGACCCGCAGCGTGTTGCTAAGCATGCTGGCGAGCATGCTGATCTTCTTCCTCCTGCGCAGCTGGCTGGCATGACCACGCCCCTGCGCGAACAGGCCCACCTGTGGCAGGCGCCCGCCCTCGGCGACGTCGAGATGCTGCACGCCCGCTACATCCAGCAACGCTTCGCCCCGCATGTGCACGAAGGCTACGTGTTCACCGTGATCGAGTCCGGCGCCCAGCGTTTCTGGCACCGTGGCAGCGAGCACCTGGCGCCGGTGGGCAGCATGGTGCTGATCAATCCCGACGAGCTTCACACCGGCGCCACCGCCCACGAGGCTGGCTGGCGCTACCGTGGCTTCTACCCCGAGCACGAGCGGGTCACCGGCGTACTCGACGAGCTGGAACTGGGCCGCCACGGCCTGCCCCGGTTCAAGGACAGCGTGATCCAGGACCCGGCCCTGGCCGCCGCCTTCAGCCAGTTGCACCGGTTGTCCGAGTCCTGCGCCAGCGCCCTGGAGCAGCAGACCGCCTGGCGCCAGGCGGTGCTGGCGCTGGTGCAGCGGCATGGTCACTGCGCCGAGCCCGCCGCCCCCGGCAACGAGCCACTGGCCGTGGCACGTGCCCGCGAGCTGTTGGAGAGCCAACTGGCCGAGCCACCCTCGCTGGAAACCCTGGCGGCGGCAGTCAACCTTTCACCGTTCCATTTCGCCCGGGTGTTCCGCCAGGCCACCGGCCTGCCGCCTCATGCCTGGCTCAAGCAGCGCCGCCTGGCCCGCGCCCGGGAACTGCTGCGCAGCGGCCTGCCTGCGCTGGAAGTCGCCTTTGTCCTGGGCTTCGCTGACCAGAGCCACCTCAGCCGCCAGTTCAAGCAGGCCTATGGCGTCACCCCGGGCGCCTATCGCCAGGCCTGCCTGGGCCTGTAGCCGCGCCACGGTTCCAGGCGCCCGGCGTGGTGCCGGTCATGCCGCGAAAGAAGGCGATAAAGGCGCTGTCGGTGGCGAACCCCAGGTCGTCGGCGATGGCGCCCAGCGGCCGCTGCAACGCCAGCTGTTCCATTGCCCGCAGCAACCGCCACTGCTGGCGCCATTGCTGATAGGACATGCCGGTGTCGCGGCGCAGCAGGCGGCTGATGGTCTTCTCGCTTGCGCCGACCTGCCGTGCCAGCTCAACCAATGCCGGCGGCAGGCGCTCGAGCCGCTCGACCAGCCCAGCCAGGCGGCGATCGCCGGGCAGTGGCAGGAACATCGGCTGGCGCGGAGCCAAGCGCAATTCGCCCAGGCACAGCGCCAGCAGATGCGCCTGGTCACCTTGGTCCCAGGCCGTGTCGAACGGCGCCTGGGCGATACGTTCAAGCAGCTCGCGCAGCAACGGGTTGACGCTGATGATCGTCACTTCCTCCGGCAACCCCTCGCTGAGCGCCGCACTGAAGTACAGCGAGCGATAGTCCACCGTTTCGCGCATGCGCGCCCGGTGCGACAGCCCCGCAGGAATCCACGCCGCCTGGGTCGGCGGCAACAGGCACAGGCGCCCGGGCGTCTGGATGCGCACGCAGCCCTGGCGGGTAAACAGCACCTGGCCGCGGCCATGCCAGTGGTGCCCGGAGTCGTGGTCGCCCAGGGCCGAACAGATGCCCAGTACCGGCGCATCGAAAGCATCGGGGTCGAAGTGGGCGTCGGGGGCTAACCAGGCCATGGCTGTAATTGTCCGATTTCAACGATAGAGCAGCTAAATCGCGATAATAGCTCACGGCACAATGTCCCTACCATGAGCGCCCGTTTGTGCTGCAAGGCGTTTACTTCCATGCTCTCCCATTCCTGGCTGGCCCTGACCACCGCCCTGCTGATGTTTCCCCAGGTTGCCGAAACCCTCTACAGCCCTGCCCTGGTCTCCCTGGCCGAAGCCTTCGCCGTCAGCCCTGCCCAGGCTTCGCTGACCCTGTCGCTGTACTTCGTCGCCTTTGCCGTCGGCGTGCTGGTCTGGGGGCGTGCCTGCGACCTGTGGGGACGGCGCCCGGCCATGCTTGCCGGCCTGTTGCTCTACACCGGCGCGGCGCTGGCGGCATTGCTGGCGGTCGACTTCAGCCAACTGCTGATGGCGCGGATCGTGGCGGCCTTCGCCGCGGCGGTGGGCTCCGTGGTCACCCAGACTGTCCTGCGCGATCGCCACGCCGGCCCTGAACTGGCCCGGGTATTCTCGTTGATCGGCGTGTGCCTGGCGCTCAGCCCGGCGCTGGGGCTGATCAGCGGCGCCTGGCTGGACCGGCTGTTCGGCTATCACGGTGTACTCGCCGGCCAGTTGCTGATGGCCGCGCTGCTGCTCGCCTGGACTTGGCGCGGCCTGCCCGAGACACGCCCCGCCGCGCAGGAGACGCCCGCGCTCGGTCGGGTGCTTTGGCGTCTGCTGCGTGACCGTCGCGTGCTACTGGCCAGTGCCCTGGTGGCCGTGTTCAACATCAGCGTGTTCAGCTGGTACAGCCTGGCGCCGTTCGTCTTCGAGCGCCTCGCCGCCAGCCAGTGGATGGGTTACTCCGGCGCGGCGCTGGCGCTCGGCTCGCTGTTGGGCGCGCGCCTCAATGCACGGCTGCTGCAACGCGGGGTGGCCACGGCGCGTCTGCTGCGCCTGGCGTGCCTGCTCGACCTGCTGGCAGCGCTGGCATTGTTGGGGCTGGGCGACAGCCTGTGGACGGTGCTGGCCATGGCCCTGGTGATGTTCGCCTTCGCCATGGCGATTCCGCTGGTGCTGGGCTCGGCGCTGGTCGACTACGCCGACTGCCGTGGCACGGCGGGCGCATTGTTCGGCTTGTTCTACTACCTGCAGATCGGCGCGGGACTGCTGCTGGCGGGCATTTGCCAGGCCCTGGGAGCGACGCTGTTCGCCTGTGCCCTGGCGGCCTGGTTGCTGGCCATCGGCTACGAGCAGCCTGGCCGGGCGCTGCTACACTCAAGGGGCTGAATGGAGGATCGCGTCATGTCCGAACGAGAAATCACCACGCTCCTTTCGCTGATGAGCCAGCGTCAGGCCTGCCTGAGCAGCGCCTGCAAGGAGATCGCCGACTGGATCGACCGCCAGGGCGATGTGCCCGCCGCCGGCAAGATCCGCGCCAGCCTCAAGGCGCTGGAGGCCGAGGACGCCCAGGTGCGCAAGACCCTGACCTCGCTGAATATCGAGCGGCCGCTGCCACGTTTTCGTAGCTGACGGACTGCTGGGGCTGCTTTGCAGCCCGTTCCACGATCAGTGGTTCATGTGCATGTGGTCATGCCCGCCGCTCTCGGCGTTGAGCGCGCGCACCGGTGCCTGCACCTGCAGGGTTTCCTTGACGCCCTTGGCATCCTCGATGGTCAGCGTCAGCGGCACCTGCTCGCCTTCCTTCACTTGCTGGTTCAGGCCCATCAGCATCACGTGATAGCCATTCGGATCCAGCTTCACCGCCTTGCCCGCCGGCAACTCGAGTGCCTTCACCTCACGCATGCCCATTACATCGCCGTTCATGGTCATCTCGTGCACCTGCACGGTCTTGGCCACGGGCGAGGCGACGCTCACCAGCTTGCTGTCGCTGCTGGCGGTCAGGGTCATGAAGGCACCGGTCGACTGCTGGTGCGGCACGCTGGCGCGGACCCAGGCGTCACTCACGGCGGTCTGGGCGAACGCCGGCAGGGCCATGCCCAGCAGGGCCAGGGCGGCCAGGCCGCGTTTGATCGGTTGCATCGACATTCAGCAGATCTCCATCAGGGTGACCAGGTCTTCGGCGCATTCCTTGGCGTTCAGGGAATGGCCCAGGCTCAGGCGCAGGGTGCCACGTGTATCGTAGACGTAGCTGGTGGACGAGTGAGAGATGGTATAGGTGTCGCCGGCCGGGACCTTTTCGTAGAACACCTTGAACTCCCGGGCCACCTCGGCGATTTCCTCGGGGGTGCCGGTCAGGGCGACGATCGACGGGTCGAAGGCCTTGGCGTAGGCATCGAGCACCTCGGGGGAGTCACGCTCCGGGTCCAGGGTGATGAACACCGGCTGGAACAGCTCGCGGTCGCGGCCCCTGAGGATCTTCCTGATCTGGACGATCCGCGCCAGCGCGGTCGGGCAGACCGCCGGGCACTGGGTGAAGCCGAAGAAGATCATCGGCATCGAGCCGTAGAAGCTCGACAGGGTGCGCTCGTTGCCTTGAGTGTCCTTGAGCTTGAATTTGCGCCCGAGGATCTCGTTGCTCATGTTCTTGCCGTACTTGAAATCCAGGCCCCGGGCCGGGTTGCAGCCCGCCAGCAGGCCAAGCCCCAGTACGCCCATCCCGGCGACAACCGCGCGCCGGGTCAACAGATCATTCATGGAACCATCCTTTACAGGGAAGGTGCCGACCCCTGGGATGGGCCGGCCAGAAAACCGGGGCATTCTGTCACGCTCCCCCCGCACCATCCACCCGACATCCAGCCAATCGGGCTGCAGCCCTTTGTTTACGGGGCGCGACCGGTTGTCGCAGGGGTTGAATCCGTAACACTTTGTTGCTAGGGATCAGTGTTCCCCGGCCTGAACAATGCTCAGGCTCCTGGCAATCTGCGGGCAGCCATTGAGGTCCACTGCCTGTTGCCAGTACTCGCGACGCGCCGGCGAGTCCCTGCGGCCAGACTTGTATCCCAGCAACCGATAGAGCTCAGCCTTGTAGGCCGTGGCATCGCCCCACTGCAAACCGTTGTCTTTGCCGTTTGGCTTGAAACACTCGAACCAGACCGCTGGCTGCGGGTAGTAACCGGCGAACTGCGGGAAGTCGGCCAGCGCCTTCTGCAAGGCCGGCAGGTACGATGGCCCGTCCACGTAACCGATGCAGTCAGTGTTGACGCGCAGCGCCGCAGGCGCGAATCCCTGCTCCAGGCTGTCGGTCATCAGTTTGCAGGTCGTGGCCGGGTCAACCGACGGCTCATAGGCGAAGTAGTAGAGCGCCAGCCGATACTGGGCCACGGCATGGCCCTGGGCCGCAGCCTGCTGCAACTGCCGGAGCGCCGGATCGCGCTCGGCGCGAAGCTGCGTGGCTTCTGCCTCCAGTACCTGCGGGGGCGTGCCGGCCAAGCCGCGTTCCATCAGCGCCAGCAGACGCGGCTCGAGCGCATCCAGGGTCGCCACGGCCTTGCGATACGGTTCATCGCTGCCCGTCGGAGGCTGATAGCTGGCCAGGGCCTGGGCGCAAAAAACCATGGACAACGGAACTACAAACGCGGGCAAGGCTTTCATGCCGAGCATCCTTGTTCTGCAAAAGGGGAGAGAGAAGCCCAAAGTGCCGCGGGCGGTGCTGTGTTCCCGCAAGCCCGCTCCCACCTGCTTGAAAGCCGTGGGAGCGGGCTTGTCGGAACATCGCACCGCCCGCGATTGGAAAGCCGCCTTAGTAGTAGGCGTTTTCCTTCTGGCTGTGGTCGGTCACGTCACGCACGCCCTTGAGCTCCGGAATGCGCTCGAGCAGGGTACGCTCGATGCCTTCCTTCAGCGTCACGTCGGCCTGGCCGCAGCCCTGGCAGCCGCCGCCGAACTGCAGCACGGCGATGCCGTCGTCGACCACGTCCACCAGGCTCACGGCGCCGCCGTGGCTGGCCAGGCCGGGGTTGATCTCGGTCTGCAGGTAGTAGTTGATACGTTCGTTGATCGGGCTGTCTTCGTTGACCATCGGCACCTTGGCGTTTGGCGCCTTGATGGTCAGCTGGCCGCCCATGCGGTCGGTGGCGTAGTCGACCAGCGCGTCCTCGAGGAACGGCACGCTGACCGCGTCGAGGTAGGCGGTGAAGCTCTTCAGGCCCACCGGCTGGTCGTCGGGCTTCTCCTCGCCCGGCTTGCAGTAGGCGATGCAGGTCTCGGCGTAGGTGGTGCCCGGCTGGGTGATGAAGATACGGATGCCGATGCCAGGCGTGTTCTGCTTGGAAAGCAGATCGGCCAGGTAATCATGGGCGGCGTCGGTAATGGTTATAGCGCTCATGGAAGTTCCTCACAGACTTGCCGGCAGTGTACGCCAACCCGGCCTTCGAACAAAGTCCTAGCATTTGACTCGGGATAGCGCCAGCGCGGGCTCCTGACCGTCACGCCCGGCGAATCCGGCCTTGAGCCGCCCGTACAGGCCACGCTCCAGCCAGTGGTAGCTGAGCCACGACATTAGTCCGATTGACGGCACGCACAAGGCGAATACCAGGTACGGGTTCAGGCGCAGGCGCTCGCTGGCGAACAGGCCGCCGTACAGCACCAGTACATGCACCAGGTACACCGAATAGGAGCAATCGCCCAGCGCCTTGAGCACCCGGTTCCCCTTGAAGTAGCGCTCCAGGGCAATGAACGCCAGCACCATCAGGGCGCTGGGCAGGCCCCAGTGCAGCAGGCGCTGCGAAGCGTCCAGGTGATACAGCGCACACCCCGCCACGCCGAGTAACCCCAGCGGCAGCCACAGGCCCTGGCGAATCAGCCCGCGGCGGTACAGCACGCCCAGACCGATGCCCAGCAGGAACTCGTAGACGATGTCGTTGCTGTAGAAGTGGCTGAGCACGCCAAAGCGACCCAGTACCTCGCTGACCAGCAGCAGCGCCGCCGTCACCAGCAGCAGGTGATGACGCTGGCGCGCCAGGAAGGCCAAGCCGAACAGCAGGTAGAAGAACATCTCGAAGTTCAGCGTCCAACCGACATTGAGGGTCGGGTACAGGCCGTAGCCACCCGGATTCTCCGCCGGGATGAACAACAGCGACAGCAGCAGGTGCTGCCATTCGAACACCTGGTGCGGCATCCAGCGGCTGGCGATCAGCATCAGCACCGCCATCAGCAGGGTGTAGAACCAGTAGGCGGGCACGATGCGCAGGGCGCGGTTGAGCAGGAACTGTGCGGGGGCGATGTCCTTGTCACGGGTCGAGAGGTAGATCACCAGGCCGCTGATGACGAAGAAGATGTCCACCCCTACCGCGCCACGGTCGGCGAGCAGTTGGCCAATTGGGCCGGTGGCGTTGAAGTCGAAGAATATCTGCATGAAGTGGTGGCAGACCACCACCCAGGCGGCGAACGCCCGGAGAGCCTGAAGCGAATACAGCATGAAAAACCCTGCGTTGGCCGGTGCGTTGAGGCTTCGGCAATCAGGCCATGCCATCGCGGGGGTAGGAGCGGCCTTGTGCCGCGAAAGGGCCGCTGCGCGGCCCCGGCAATCAGTGCAGCGTTGTTGAAGGCCCCTGGGGCTGCTTTGCAGCCCTTTCGCGGCACAAGGCCGCTCCTACCCCGGCGATGGCTGCAGAGCCATTTCAACCGAAACCATCCAACAGTTACGACCGCAACAGGCCGGGAAAGTCCCGGCCAACCGATCAGAGGTTCTCGTAGCGGTTCATGTCCAGCACCCCCGCCTCCACCGGCTCGGTCTCCTTGATGTAGCTGTTCAGGTCATGGAAGTAGCGCCAGAACTCGGGATGGCTGCGACGCACGCCCCAGCGCATGACGATGCGCTCGAACCTCGCCGTGTCGTCCCGCGCCGCCTCCATGTCCTCGACGAACTCCGGGACATCGGCCACCGGGATGTTGAAGATGAAGTTGGGATAGCTGCTGAGCACGCCCGGGTACAGGGTCAGGGTGTCCAGCCCCGGCTGGTAGCGGTAGGCCTCGCCGAGCAGGAACGCCACGTTGCTGTGGGCGCGGTTGCGCAGCAGGCTGTAGACCTGGCGCTGGCCACCCTGCCCTTCGATGCGCAGCATGGTTGCCTCGGGCAACTGGCCGATCACCTTCAGCCCCGCAGCCGGACGCGACACCAGGCGGCTGAGCGACTGCTCGACGTCGCGGAACTCCTGGGACTGGCCGGGCCGTGAGCAATAGGCGCCCTGGCAGCGGTTGATCGGGTCGGGCGCCACGTTCAGGCTGCCGGTGCGCTGCAGCAGCTTCAGGCCGAAGTCACGCTTGGGGTCGTGCTTATCCAGCTTCAGTGCGCTCGGGGTGCTGGTGTCGATGTCCTCGTAGTCCATCCACATCTTCACCTTGCCGCTGTTCTGGTACCAGTCGCCGAGGATCTCGCCGCGCTTGCCGGCCGGCATCAGCCGCAGGAAATTGATTTCGGCGCCGTTGCGGATCAGGTCGAAGTACAGGCGGGTCTGCAGTTGGTGCGAGACGTTGCCGAACACATCGAAGTTCACCGCCAGCTGGTAGTAGGTGCGCTCGAACAGTGGGTAGTCGAACAGCCACATGGTCAGCGGCACGTCACCGATCAGGCCCTTGGTCACCGAGGCGCTGTCAAAGTGGCGGAAGATGCTCAGCAGCGCGTTGTCGTTGCCGGCCCACAGGGTCGACCAGCTTGGCGCCGGCTGCTCGGCATAGGCCTCGCGGCGCAGCGCCTCGTACTCGTTGCGCTTGTCACGGTAGGCGTGCCACAGGCTCAGCACGCTGCCGACGTCGTCGATCTGCCCGGGCATGGCCAGCAACGGCGTGGCCTCGCCCCGGTACTGGGCATCGGTGATGTACAGGTCGTGGGCCGGTTCCTGGAACAGCGCCCAGAAGTTGTCGCGGATCACGTCGGTGGCGATCTGCCCGCGGCATACCGGGCCGCGAATGAAGGTGCGGACGAAGTACTCGGCGTTGTCCAGCATGAACTGGTAGCGGGCCACCGCCGGGATCGCCTCGAAGGTCTCGAACGGGTTGGCGCGATGACGCGGGCCGTAGCCGGGCAGCGACGAGGCATGCCAGTCGCCGCTGTAGAACAGCTGCTTGACCCGCTTGAGCTTCTGCGGCCCCATCGGGTAGGTAATGTGGGTCTTGTGGACGATCACACCCTGTACCGGGATCAACCGGTAGTAGAAATCGGTGCCCGGCGGGTCGTTGGGCCGACGGGTGGCGATCAGGTCCACCGGCTGGCCGCTCGGCGTGCGCGAGCGCACCCACTGGAAGAAGTGTCCGGGCTCACCGCCGACGAAGTGGATGTGCGCCAGGAACAGGTGCTCGTACAGCCAGCGGCCCACCAGCGCCTCGGTCGAGCCCGGGCGGTTGAGCAGCTCTTCCCAGTCGGCGATCTGCTTCGCCTCTGCCGTGCTCGGCTGGATTGGCGTCTTTTCGACCGGAGCCCCCGCCGCCAGCCAGCGCTGCAGGGTCTGGTACTCCTGGTCGGTCAGGCCGGTGACCGCCAGCGGCATGCCCTCTTTGGGGTGGGCGCCGGCGTAGGCGTCGAACTCGTGGGGCAACGGGCACATGTTGTTGCGGTTGAGCCCCAGGACGATCTCCTCGGGCAGCTTGGCATTGGGCGTGAGCGGGGTCTTGTGGCCCAGCTCGAGCATGCGCGCCATCAGCGCCGCCTGGCTGCCCTGCTTGTCCAGCACCGAATAGAAGCCCTGCTTGCGCCAGCCGGCTTCGTCGCGGGCGTCGTAGAACAGCCGCGTGGTGGGCACCGCCTGGCTGCGTTCGCCCTGGTAGACCGGCACCTTGGACGCGCCGCGCTCGGCGCCCTCGGCGCTGCCCAGGTTGAGCTGGCAGGCGGCGTCGTTGCAGGCGTGGCAAGCCACGCACTTCTCGGTGAAGATCGGTTGGATATCCCGGGTGTATGAAATCGTCGGGCTCGATTGGGGGGCCTGCCCGAACGCCGCGCCACTGAGGAGCAGGGCGAAGGCGCTGGCAAGTATGCGATGCAACATGTGCCGAATGTCCTGGTTCTTGAAAGCCATCACGATGTGCCTGGCGGGTCCTGAGGTGTTGGGGCGCTGCGCCAACATGAGGGAAATTCATGCAAATGGGCGGTACGCCTAAAATCCGTGCAGCTTTGTTATTATTCGGCACCTTCTGATATTTGCCCGACCAGGTAGTTCCTATGTCCGACCGCAGCGCTCGTTACCAAGCACTCCAGAAAGCACTCAAAGAGCGCATCCTGATCCTCGACGGCGGCATGGGTACTATGATCCAGAGTTACCGCCTCGAGGAACACGACTATCGTGGCACGCGCTTCGCCGATTGGCCAAGCGATGTCAAAGGCAACAACGATCTGCTGCTGCTCAGCCGCCCGGATGTCATCGCCGCGATCGAGAAAGCCTACCTGGACGCCGGTGCCGATATCCTCGAGACCAACACCTTCAACGCCACGCAGATTTCCCAGGCCGACTACGGCATGGAGGCGCTGGTGTACGAGCTCAACGTCGAGGGCGCGCGCATCGCCCGCCAGGTGGCCGACGCCAAGACCCTCGAGACCCCGGACAAGCCGCGCTTCGTCGCCGGCGTGCTCGGCCCGACCAGCCGCACCTGCTCGATCTCCCCCGACGTCAACGACCCGGGTTACCGCAACGTCACCTTCGACGAACTGGTGGAAAACTACATCGAGGCCACCCGTGGCCTGATCGAGGGCGGCGCCGACCTGATCCTGATCGAGACCATCTTCGACACCCTCAACGCCAAGGCGGCGATCTTCGCCGTGCAGCAGGTGTTCGAGGAGGACGACGTCGAACTGCCGATCATGATCTCCGGCACCATCACCGACGCCTCCGGCCGTACCCTGTCGGGCCAGACCACCGAGGCGTTCTGGAACTCCGTGCGCCACGCCAAGCCGATCTCCGTCGGCCTGAACTGCGCCCTCGGCGCCAAGGACCTGCGCCCGTACCTGGAAGAGCTGGCGACCAAGGCCGACACCCATGTGTCCGCCCACCCCAACGCCGGCCTGCCCAACGCCTTCGGCGAGTACGACGAGACCCCGGCGGAAATGGCCGCGGTGGTCGAGGAGTTCGCCGCCAGCGGCTTTCTCAACATCATCGGCGGCTGCTGCGGCACCACCCCGCCGCACATCCAGGCCATCGCCGAGGCGGTCGCCAAGTACAAGCCGCGTGAGATCCCGGAGATCCCCAAGGCCTGCCGCCTGTCGGGCCTGGAGCCGTTCACCATCGATCGCCAGTCGCTGTTCGTCAACGTCGGCGAGCGCACCAACATTACCGGCTCCGCCAAGTTCGCCCGGCTGATCCGCGAGGAGAACTACACCGAGGCCCTGGAAGTCGCCCTGCAGCAGGTCGAGGCCGGCGCCCAGGTGATCGACATCAACATGGACGAAGGGATGCTCGACTCCCAGGCCGCCATGGTCCGCTTCCTCAACCTGATCGCCGGCGAGCCGGACATCTCACGGGTGCCGATCATGATCGACTCCTCCAAGTGGGAGGTGATCGAGGCGGGCCTGAAGTGCATCCAGGGCAAGGGCATCGTCAACTCGATCTCGATGAAGGAAGGCGTCGAGCAATTCAAGCATCACGCCCGCCTGTGCAAGCGCTACGGCGCCGCCGTTGTGGTGATGGCCTTCGACGAGGTCGGCCAGGCCGACACCGCCGCGCGCAAGCGCGAAATCTGCCAGCGCAGCTATGACATCCTGGTCAACGAGGTGGGCTTCCCGCCGGAAGACATCATCTTCGACCCGAACATCTTCGCCGTCGCCACCGGCATCGAAGAGCACAACAACTACGCCGTCGATTTCATCGAAGCCTGCGCCTACATCCGCGACCACCTGCCGTATGCCCTGAGCTCGGGCGGCGTGTCCAACGTGTCGTTCTCGTTCCGCGGCAACAACCCGGTGCGCGAGGCGATCCACTCGGTTTTCCTCTACCACGCGATCCAGAACGGCCTGACCATGGGTATCGTCAACGCCGGCCAGTTGGAGATCTACGACGAGATCCCCGCCGCCCTGCGCGAGAAGGTCGAGGATGTGGTGCTCAACCGCACCCCGCACGGCACCGACGCCCTGCTGGCGATTGCCGACGACTATAAGGGCGGCGGCGCCACCAAGGAAGTCGAGAACGAAGAATGGCGCTCGATGCCGGTGGACAAGCGCCTCGAGCATGCGCTGGTCAAGGGCATCACCGCCTATATCGTCGAAGACACCGAAGAGTGCCGCCAGCAGTCGGCACGCCCGATCGAAGTCATCGAAGGCCCGCTGATGAGCGGCATGAACGTGGTCGGCGACCTGTTCGGTGCCGGCAAGATGTTCCTGCCCCAGGTGGTCAAGTCGGCGCGGGTGATGAAACAGGCCGTGGCCCACCTCATTCCGTTCATCGAGGCCGAGAAAGGCGACAAGCCCGAGGCCAAGGGCAAGATCCTCATGGCCACGGTCAAGGGCGACGTGCACGACATCGGCAAGAACATCGTCGGCGTGGTGCTCGGTTGCAACGGCTACGACATCGTCGACATGGGCGTGATGGTCCCGGCCGAGAAGATCCTGCAGACCGCTCGTGAGCAGAAATGCGACATCATCGGCCTGTCCGGCCTGATCACCCCGTCGCTGGACGAGATGGTCCACGTCGCCCGAGAAATGCAGCGCCAGGACTTCCACCTGCCGCTGATGATCGGTGGCGCCACCACTTCCAAGGCCCACACGGCGGTGAAGATCGAGCCCAAGTACTCGAACGACGCCGTGGTCTATGTCACCGACGCCTCGCGCGCGGTGGGCGTGGCGACACAGTTGCTGTCCAAGGAACTCAAGAGCGGCTTCGTCGAGAAGACCCGCCAGGAATACGTCGAGGTACGTGAGCGCACCGCCAACCGCAGCGCCCGCACCGAGCGCCTGAGCTACGCCCAGGCCATCGCCGCCAAGCCGCAGTACGACTGGGCCGCCTACCAGGCCGCGGTGCCTTCCTTCACCGGCGTCAAGGTGCTGGAGGACATCGACCTGCGCACCTTGGCCGAGTACATCGACTGGACGCCGTTCTTCATCTCCTGGGACCTGGCCGGCAAGTTCCCACGCATCCTCACCGACGAAGTGGTCGGCGAGGCCGCCACGGCGCTGTACCAGGACGCCCGCGAGATGCTCGACAAGCTGATCGACGAAAAGCTGATAAGCGCCCGCGCGGTATTCGGCTTCTGGCCGGCCAACCAGGTCGAACATGACGACATCGAGGTATACGGCGACGACGGTGAGACCCTGGCCACCCTGCACCACCTGCGCCAGCAGACCATCAAGCCCGACGGCAAGCCGAACTGGTCGCTGGCCGACTTCGTCGCGCCGAAAGACAGCGGCGTGACCGACTATGTCGGCGGCTTCATCACCACCGCTGGCATCGGCGCCGAGGAAGTGGCCAAGGCCTACCAGGACAAGGGTGACGACTACAGTTCGATCATGGTCAAGGCCCTGGCCGACCGCCTGGCCGAGGCCTGCGCCGAGTGGCTGCACGAGCAGGTGCGCAAAGAGCACTGGGGTTATGCCAAGGACGAGCACCTGGACAACGAGGCGCTGATCAAGGAGCAGTACAGCGGCATCCGCCCTGCCCCAGGCTACCCGGCCTGCCCGGACCACACCGAGAAGGAAACCCTGTTCCGCCTGCTCGACGGCACCGCCATCGGCGAGACCGGCCCGAGCGGCGTGTTCCTCACCGAGCACTTCGCCATGTTCCCGGCGGCGGCGGTCAGCGGCTGGTACTTCGCCCACCCGCAGGCGCAGTACTTCGCCGTGGGCAAGGTGGACAAGGACCAGATCGAGCGGTACAGCGCGCGCAAGGGCCAGGATGTCAGCGTCAGCGAACGCTGGCTGGCGCCGAACCTGGGCTACGAAGGCTGAATCCAGCCCCGCGTTGCCCCCTGTGTAGGAGCGGCCTTGCGCCGCGAAAGGGCTGCAGAGCAGCCCCAGGATCTCAGTGTTGATGCAAAGATCGCTGGGGCCGCTCTGCGGCCCTTTCGCGGCGCAAGGCCGCTCCTACAGGGAGATGTGAATCAGCCTTTCCTTCCCGACACATGCACAAGGACCCCCGCATGTCCCGCAGAATCCTGGTGATCGGCGCCTACGGCAACTTCGGCCGGATCATCTGCCGCCACCTGCAGCAGATGCCCGCCGTGCAACTGGTGATCGCCGGCCGTAACGCCAACAGCCTTGCCCAACTGGCCACCCAACTGAGCGGCAGCGAAAGCTGGTGCGGCGACGCCATGGCTCCCGGCTTTGCCGACGCACTGCGCGCGCTGCGCATCGACTGGGTGATCCACACTGGCGGCCCCTTCCAGGGCCAGCCCTATAGCGTGGCCGAAGCCTGCATCGAGGTGGGCGCCAGCTATTGCGACCTCTCCGACTGCCGGGTGTTCGTCAACGGTATCGAGCGCCTGGACGCCCGCGCCCGCCAGGCCAATGTCGCGCTGCTCAGCGGCTGCAGCTCGGTGCCCAGCCTGTCGTCGGCGATCCTCGACGAACAGCGCCATCACTTCAGCCGCATAGAGCGTATCGAACACGGCATTTCCTCCTCGGCGAAGATGCCCGGCCTGTCCACCATCGAGGGCGTGCTGGCCTACGCCGGGCGGCCGATCCGCCAGTGGCGCGACGGACGCCCGCACGCCGTGGACGGCTGGCTCGGCCTGCAGCTGCGCCACCTGCCCGGCCTGGGCCGGCGCCTGTTGAACAACGTCGATGTGCCGGACATGGACATCTTCGCCGAGCGCTACGGCGCCCGGGACCTGGCGTTCAAGGCCGGCTCCGGGCTCATGGCCGGCGGCCTGGCCAATGCCGCGCTGGCGTTGCTGGTCAAGTGCGGCCTGGTGCGCGACCCGCTGCCCTGGGCGCGGCGCCTGCATCGCCTGGGCGGCCATTTCGAGCGCTTTGGCGATGGCATGAGTGCGATGTACCTGGATGTCCGCGGCCTGGACCTGCAGGGCCAGCCGCTGCGCTTGCAGGCTCAGGTCAGCGCCAGTGACGACAAGGGCCCGGAGATCCCCAGCTGCGCGGCGGTGGCGCTGATGGCCAGGGTGATCGAGGGCTACACCCCGGCCCCGGGCGCCCGCCCCTGCGTCGGCGAGATCAGTGTCGAGCAGTACCTGGCGGCCATCGGCGAGCCGGACAAGGTGCGCTACAGCGTCAGCTTCCAGCACGGGCGAGGCTGAGATGAGCTACCTGCTGCTCAAGTACCTGCATGTGATCGCCGCGGTGTTCCTGTTCGGTTTCGGCATGGGCTCGTACCTGTACCTGATCGCCGCTAACCGCAGCCGCGACCCACGGGTGATCGCCGCCGTGGCCAGGATGGTGGTGCGCTTCGATGCCTGGATCACCACGCCCGCCGGGGTCCTGCAGTTGCTGACCGGCTACGCCATGGTCAGCATGACCGGCATGCCGTGGTCCACGGACTGGCTGCAGGGCGCGCTGCTGATCTTCTTCATGGTGGGCGCCCTGTGGCTGCCGGTGCTGCTGTTGCAGACACGCATGCAGCGCCTCGCCGCCCAGGCCGTCAAGCATGGCACCGCGCTGGGTGAGGACTATCAGCGACTGTACAGTCCCTGGCTGTGGATGGGGGTGGCGGGGTTTGCCGGCATGTTCCTGATCGTGCTGGTGATGATCACCAAGCAGGCACCGTGGCAATTGCTCTGATCCAGGCAAGAAAAAAATTCTAACCACATAGCAAAAAAGAATAGAATTTTTTTCGAATATCGCCCTGGAACGGGAAAAAGGAAAAACATTCATATCGGCAATTGCCTAGGATGATGTCCATGGATGCCGACAGGCGGCGTCCACGCACGGACCCGCCCGCGATCATGCCCAGCACCCCGCTCTACTTCGATTACGCCGCCACCACTCCGGTCGATGACCGGGTCATTGCCGCCATGCTCACCTGCCTGGGCCGCGAGGCGAACTTCGGCAACCCCGCCTCCAGCGGCCACTTCCATGGCCAGGCCGCCCGCGAGGCCGTCGAGCAGGCCCGCCGCCAGGTGGCCGAGCAGGTCGGCGCCCAGCCGGACGATCTGGTCTGGACCTCCGGCGCCACCGAATCCAACAACCTGGCACTCAAGGGCATCGCCCAAGGCTTCGCGCAGCCGGGCCACCTGCTGACCAGCCAGCTTGAACACAAGGCCATTCTCGACACCGCCGCCGAACTGGAGCGCCAGGGCTGGACGGTGACCCGCCTGGCGCCCGACGCCCATGGCCTGATCCAGGCCGAGGCCGTGCAGGCCGCGCTGTGCCCGGACACGCGCCTGGTGTCGCTGATGGCGGTGAACAACGAACTGGGCACCGTGACCGACTTCGCCCGCATCGGCGAGCTGGTCCGCGACCATGGCGCCCTGCTGCATGTGGACGCGGCGCAGGCGGTGGGCAAGGTCCGCATCGACCTGGCGCACCAGGCCGTCGACCTGATGTCGTTCTCGGCGCACAAGGTCTACGGCCCCAAGGGCATCGGCGCCCTCTACGTCGGCCCCCGCGCCCGCCCGGCCATGCGTGCGCAGATGCACGGCGGCGGCCATGAGCGCGGCCTGCGCTCCGGCACCCTGGCCACCCACCAGATCGTCGGCATGGGCAGCGCCTTCGACCTGGCCGGCCAGCCCGGCGAGGCGGAGTACCAGCGCCTGGAGCAGCTCGCGCGGCGCCTGCGCGACGGCCTGCTGGCCCTGCCCGGGGTCACCCTCAACGGCTGCGCGGTACAGCGCATTCCCCACACCCTCAACCTGTGCATCGACGCCAAGGGCTTCAACAGCCTGGCCCTGGCCGGCGAGCTGGCGCTGTCCACCACCTCGGCCTGCAATTCTGCGAGCAACGCCGCGTCCCACGTGCTACTGGCCCTCGGCCTCGACGAGCGCCAGGCGCGCAACAGCGTGCGCCTGAGCCTCGGGCGCTACACCAGCGAAGCGGACGTGGACACGGCGCTGGCGGTATTCGGCCGGGTGGTCGGGGCGGCGGCGGTGGCGCTCTGGTAGGTCACGCCGCCGGCACCGACGTCAGAAATCCAGGGTTCCCGAGAACTTCACCAGCCTCGGGTCGCCCTGGGTCAGGTACCCGCCATTGGCCGAGGCCCAGTAGTTCTTGTCGGTCAGGTTTTCCACGTTGACCCGCAAGGTCACGGCCTTCTCCTGCACCTTGAAGCGGTAGCGCGCGCCGACGTCGAAGCGGTTCCAGGTCGGCAGGCTCAGGGTGTTGGCCGGGTTGGCGTACTGCCCGCCGGTGCGCAGCATGCGCGCATTGAGCGCCACCCCCTCCAGGCCCGGCACGTCCCAGTCGACACTGGCGTTGAGCTGGAAGGTTGGCACCCCGACGGCATGGTTGCCATCGGCCGTGCCGCCCTGGGTGTTCTTCAGCTCGGTGTCCATGCGCGTGCCACCGGCCATCAGCCGCAACCCCGGCAGCGGCTCGCCGAACACGCTGAGTTCGAGCCCCTTGTTGACCTGCTCGCCATCCTGGACGAACACGTTGCCCTCGACGAAGCCATCGGTGGGCCGCTCGATGCGGAACACCGCCAGGTTGGCGCCGAAGCGCTGGTAGTCGAGCTTCACCCCCGCCTCCACCTGCTTGGTCTTGGCCGGCGGGAACACCTCACCGACGTTGATCACCTGCCCGGATGCCGTGGCCCCCTGGGCCAGGCCCTCGATGCGATTGGCGTACAGCGAGACCGACGGGTTGAGCTTGTAGACGATGCCATACACCGGGGTGGTGACTGCTTCATCGTAGAAGGCATTGCGCCCCAGATCCGGGCCGGGGCCGTCGTAGGCATAGCCTTCGACCCGCAGTTGCTGGCGGCGCACGCCCACGGTGAGCAGCAGCGTGTCGTCGAACAGGCCCACGGTATCGGACACCGCGATGCTGCGGTTGCGGGTCTTGCCGGTCACGCCGGGGTCGTCCAGCTTGCCGCCGACGAAGGTCGGCGTGGTCGGCTTGGGCAGCGGGTCAGTGCGATAGATGTTGGTGGCCTGGGAGTTGTAGAAGACGAAGGCGTTCTCCTGCTGGGTCCAGATGCTCGCTGCGCCGATATTCAGCTGGTGGCTGACCAGTCCGGTCTGGAAGCGGCCGTTGATACCGCCCATGAAGGTGGTGTTGTCCTCGTTGTGGGGGATCTTAGAGCCGCCGATGGTGGCGGCACCGGTCGCCGCGTCGGTGAGGATCGGCGTGCCGTAGAAGCCGTTCTCGTGGGTGTGCTTGACGCCGCCGGCCAGGTAGCCGCTCCAGTTGTCGTTGAAGTCGTAGTCGCCGCGAACCATGCCGAAGGTGTCCTCGGTCTCGGTCCAGGCCCAGTCCTGGCCGTAATTGTGGTCGGCGTCCGGCGCACGGGGGATATCGGTCAGTCCCGCGCCCAGGCGCACCGAGTTGCGCATATGGTTGACCCGCTGCTTCTGGTAGCCGAAGTCACCGGACAGGCGCAAATTGTCGCCGCGGTAGTCGAGGCCGGCGACGAACAGCTTGCTGCGCTGGTCCTGGTCATCGACTGCGGTCTCGCCCTCGCGCTGCGAGAGGTTCAGGCGCGCGCCGAAGCGATTGTCCGCGCCGAAGCGCTGACCGATGTCCAGATGCTCGCCGATGCGCCCGTCGCTGCTGATGTCCTGGGTGTAACGGCGGGTCGGGGTGTCGCCGGCACGCTTGGGCTGCAGGTTGACGTTGCCGCCCAGGCCCGTGCCGGTGGGGCTGGCGCCATTGAGAAAGGCATTGGGTCCCTTGAACACCTCGACCCGCTCCACCGCATCGGTGGAGATCATCTGCCGTGGCAGCACGCCGTACAGGCCGTTGAACGCCACATCGTCGCCGTTGAGCGGCAGGCCACGGATGACGAAGACCTGGGACTGGTTGCCGAAGCCGAACGACTGGCGCACCGACGGGTCGTTGAGCAGCACGTCGCCGACATCCTCGGCCTGTTGCTCCTCGATCAGTTGCGCAGTGTAGCTGGTCATGGTGAACGGCACGTCCATCATGTCCTGGTTGCCCAGCACGCCCATCTGCCCGCCCCGGGCCACCTGGCCTCCGGCGTAGGGTTCGGGCAGCTCGCCGGCGGGGGCCTTGAGCGCCTCGGCGTTGATGGCGGTGGCATCCAGCTCGATGGCGCCATCGGCGGCATGGGCGCCGACGGCGACGGAACAGCAAAGCGCCAGCAGGGTCGATTGATACGGACAGGTACGTGCCATGGAGGGCTCCCGGACAATGGGTAGAGGCCTTCCTGGCGAGTGAGAAACCTAGAGTGACTGAGTAGTGTTTCTAGCTGATAGTGCGAATTATTACCAAACCATCGCACTTTTTCGCCGACCAGCGGTCTACCCCCTCTTTTGCCGACCGCAATCGATTGTCAAGGCTCGCTTTTTTCACACTGCACAGGGCCGGGCCAAAAGCCTTGCGCTTGTGTAGGATGGGCAGCGCAGATCCAGACGCTGCCAGTTACAGGGAGATCCACATGCGCGTCCCATCCGTTGCCTGCCTCATCGGCCTGACGCTGGGCCTGCTCGCCGCGACCAGCGCCCAGGCCTTCACCGGTGAAGAGGCGCAACTGATCGATACGATCAACGTCTACCGCAGCCAGGCCCAGCGCTGTGGTGGCGAAGCCTCGCTGGAGCTGCCGCCGCTCAACAGCGACACCCGCCTGGCGCTGTCGCCCGAAGGCACCCGCGACCTGCAGCAGGCCATGACCCGCGCCGCCTACCCGATGGTCAACGTCCAGGCCATCAGCCTGTCCGGCCCACGGGACGCCCAGGCGGCGATGAAGGCCATCGAGGAGAGCTTCTGCCAGGTGGTGCTCGATCCGCAGTTCGTCGACATTGGCGTCAGCCAGGAGGGCCGCGACTGGCGCATCGTCCTGGCCCGGCCGCTGCTCAGCGCCCGTCTGGGCGACTGGCAGGCCGAAGGGCAGAAGCTGCTGCAGGAGATCAACGCCGCGCGCAAGCTGCCCCGCCAGTGCGGCGGCCAGCCCTTCGCCGCCGCCCCGGCGCTGGCCTGGAGCACGACCCTGGCGGGCGTGGCCGCCAACCACACCCGGGCCATGGCCAACCAGAACTTCTTCGACCATATCGACCGCGATGGCCGCACCCCGGGCGACCGGGCGGAGCTGGCCGGCTACCTGTACCGGCAGATCGGCGAGAACATCGCCGCCGGCCGCGACACCGCGCGCAAGGTGGTCGATGGCTGGCTGGCAAGCCCGGGGCACTGCGCCACGCTGATGAACCCGGACTTCCGCGAGCTGGGGGCGGCGTATGCGGTGGATCCGAAGAGCGATGCCGGAATCTACTGGACGGGGTTGTTCGGTACGCCGCAGTAGGACTTGCCATGCGCCGTCCCTGTAGGAGCGGCCTTGCGTCGCGAAAGGGCCGCAAAGCGGCCCCGGCAATTTCAGCGTTTCACCGAGACAGGGGCTGCTGCGCAGCCCTTTCGCGGCACAAGGCCGCTCCTACAGGGGCGGCGCATGGCCCGAATTGCGCAACGCCAGCGCCGTGCAACCAAACCGCCGCCGCACCCACTTGCCCAGGTAGCTGGCATCCCCCATTCCCACCTCATCGGCGATCTGCGCCAGGCTGTGGCTGGAGTTGAGCAAGCGCCAGCGCACCTGCTGCAGGCGCAGTTCCTGCCACCAGGCCTTGGCGCTCATGCCATGGCAGGCCTGGAACTGGCGGTCGAGCTGGCGCCGGCTGATGCCCAGCTCCGCTGCCAGCGCCTCCACCGGCAGCTGCGCCGCCAGGTGGTGGCGCATCAGCGCCGTGGCCCGCTGCACCTGGCGCCCCTGTCCGACCCCGGCGTCCAGCGAACGCAAGGCGTGAAGGCTGTCCCGGCTCTCGTCCACCAGCATATCGGCCAGGCCCTTGAGCGCCCGGGCACGGCCACTGGCGCGGGCGATCAGCTCCACCGCCAGGTCGATGGCCGCCGTGCCGCCGGCACAGGTGATGCGCTCACCGTCGAAGCAGAACAGTTGCCCGGTCAGCAGGCGCACGCGGGGAAAGGCCAGGCGAAACTCCGCCTCATGGCGCCAGTGCACCACCACCTGGTGACCATCCAGCAGGCCACAGGCCGCCAACAGGAAGGCCGCGTTGTCGACACACACCAGCTTCACCCCGGCCTTGCTCGCCTGCTTGAGCAAGGCCTTGTAGCGCGGCGCCAAGGCCGCCGTGGCACTGGCGTTGCGCCCGCCGAACAGCACCAGGTGGTCGTAGTCATCCCAACGGATGTCCGCAGGGGTTGCCTCGACCTGGACAATCGCCGCGCTGCTGGAAACCACCGGCTCCCGGTCCAGCCCGAGCACGGTCCAGCGGCAATAGCGCTGGCGGCTGTAGTCCTCGTCGTCGGCGGAGAAGCGTAGCTTGTCGAGGAACGCGCCGAACGGCAGCAGGGCGAACTCCGGCAGCGGCAGGATCAGCAGGCGTAGGTCGGGTGTCATTGTGGAATGTCCAGATATAACCATTCAATGACCACATACTACCCTGCATTTCCACTGCCCTGCCCTACACTGGCGCCCTGCACACCCACAAGGCTCCCCCATGGCACTCGACACCTGGCTCATCTACCTGCTCGCCAGCATCGGCCTGTCGCTGACCCCAGGCCCCAACAGCCTGCTGGCCCTGACCCATGGCGCGCTGTACGGCGCCCGTCGCACGCTGTTCACCATCCTCGGCGGCGTGCTGGGTTTCAGCACCCTGATCGCCCTGACCATGTTCGGCCTGAGCGCTCTGCTGCAGGCCTCGGCCTCGGTGCTGACGGTGCTTAAATGGGTCGGCGGGGCGTACCTGGTCTGGCTGGGGATCCAGCTGTGGCGAACCCCGGCGCTGCACCTGGAGCAACCGCGCGGCGGCGTGGCACTGAGCAATGCCGGGCTGTTCCGCCAGGGCTGCCTATCGGCCATGGCCAACCCCAAGGTACTGCTGTTCTATGGCGCATTCCTGCCCCAGTTCATCGATCCGCAGCGCGGCCTGCTGGTGCAGTTCGTGGTGATGGCGGCGACCTTCGCCAGTGTCGAATGCCTGGTGGAGTACCTGCTGGCACGCCTGGCGTTTCGCATCCGCCCGTGGCTGGCCAAGGGCGGCCGCGGGTTCAACCGCTGCTGCGGGAGCCTGTTCGCGCTGATCGGCGTGGCCCTGCCGCTGGGACGATAGACGCTCCGGGATCAACGCCGGGAAACGCTCAGGAACACCGCCAGCGCGACCGTCGGCAGCCCCGCGCCCAGCAACGCCACGCCGCTCCAGCCGTACTGCGCATACACCCCGCTGGCCAGCGCCGAGCCCAGCGCGCCGCCGAGGAAGATGCTGGTCATGTACAAGGCATTCAGCCGACCACGGCTGGCCGGATCCAGCGCGTATACCTCACGCTGGCCGATGACCATGTTCATCTGCACGGCGAAATCCAACAGTACCCCGGTCAACCCCAGGCCGATCACGCTGGCGCCCGGCGCGCTCAAGCCAAGCAATAACGCCAGCGGCGCCAGGGCCATCGCCAGCAGCGAAGCGCGCCGCGCATGCCCGGCATCGGCCAGCCGACCGGCCAGCGGCGCCGCCACCGCGCCCACCGCCCCCACCAGGGCAAACAGCGCGATCTGACTCTGCGACAGGCCGTGCTCGCTGGCCAGCGCCAGTGGCACTGCCGTCCAGTACAGGCTGAACGCGGCGAACATCAGCGCCTGGTACAACGCCCGCTGGCGCAACGCCGGATGGCGGCGCAACAGCACCAACAACGAGGCCATCAGCCCGGCATAGCTGGCCTTGTGCTCCGGCACCCGGCGCGGCAAGGTCAGCGCCAGCAGCAGGATGATCGCCACCATCACCCCGGCGGCACCAACAAACACCGCGCGCCAGCCGAAGTGATCCGCCACCAGGCTCGCCAGCGGCCGCGCCAGCAGGATACCCAGCAACAACCCGCCCATGATGTTGCCGACCACCCGGCCACGCTCGCGCTCCGGCGCCAGGTGCGCCGCCAGCGGTATCAGCATCTGCACCGCCACCGAGCTGAAGCCGATCAGCAGCGCGTACAGCAGGAATATCTCGCCCTGCCCGTGGCCGCTGGTGCCGGCCAGCAACAGGCTGCCGGTGGCCAGCACCGCCGTGGCGATCATCAGCCGGCGGTTCTCCAGCAGGTCGGCCAGCGGCACCAGGAACAACAGGCCCAGGGCGTAGCCGATCTGGGTCAGGGACACGATCAGGCTGGCCCGCTCGGTGGACAGCCCCAGGTCCGGCGCGATCAGGCCGACGATGGGCTGGGCGTAGTAGATGTTGGCGACGATGGCGCCGCAGCAGAACGCCAGCAGCGTCACCAGGGCGCGGCTCAGGCCCGGGGCCGATGCCTGGGCGACGGCGAGGGAGGGATTCATTCGAGGGTACCTCGGCTTGCGAAAGGATGTGCGCGAAGGGTGACGGACAAGCGCCCCGGCGAGAATCCATCGCCCGCGCAACGGGCCTTTGCGTGGCGCGCAACGCCTCAGCCGACCAGCAGTTCCTCGCAGAAGGCGACGAACGCCATGACCCGGCGCGAGCCGCGGTGGTTGGGCAGGTACAGGGCGTTGATGCTGGCGCTGGCCGCCCCCGGACTCACCGTCCAATCGGCAAACAACCGTTGCAGGCGCCCGGCCTCGACATCCTCACGCACCAGCCAGTCGGCCAGCAGCGCCACGCCACTGCCGGCAATCGCGGCCTCGCGCAAAAGGTCGGCGTTGGCGCTGCGCAACGGGCCGTTGACGTCCAGTTCCAGACGCTGCTCGCCCCGGCTCAACCGCCAGGGCCGCGCCGACTGGCCGTAGCGAAAACGCAGGCAGGCGCACGCGGCCAGTTGCTGTGGCTCGCTCAGCGGCGGCTGCTGTCGCAGGTACGTCGGGCTGGCCACCAGCCAGCGCTCGAAACGCCCCAGCGGGCGACACACCAGGTCATCGCTGGGCGCCGGCTCGCCGAGGCGGATGCTCAGGTCGTAGCGGCCATCGAGCAGGTCGTCGAAGCGGTCGCTCAGGTCGATGTCCAGCTCCAGTGCCGGGTGGCGGGCGAGGAACGCGCCCAGGTGCGGGGCGATCACCCGGCGACCGAATTCCACCGGCAGGCACAGGCGCAACACGCCGACCGGCTCTTCGCCGCGGTCGGCGACGCTGGCGTCGGCCTCGGCCAGGGCCTCGAGGATCTCGCGGGCCCGCTGGTAGTAACTGGCGCCGGCTTCGGTCAGGCTGACCTGGCGGGTCGAGCGATTGAGCAGGCTGGCCCCAAGTTCCAGTTCCAGGGCGTCGACCTGGCGGGTCACCGAGGAGGTCGCCACCCCGAGCCTGCGCGCGGCGGCGGAAAAGCCGCCGGCCTCGGCGGTGGCCATGAACACCTTCAGAGCCAGCAGCTTGTCCATCGTCAATCTTCCATGGGGCAAAGGCCGAAACCTTCCTACAATCACCGGCTGGAATCAACCTCGCGAGACGCCCATGCCCGACAACCTGTTCACTGCCCTGCCCCCGCTCGCGCCCGACGCCGACGAGCAGTTTACCGACCTGCTGCGGCGCCCGGGCCTGCGCATCGAGCGTATCGTCTCCAGCGGCCAGGCCAGCCCGCCGGGGTTCTGGTACGACCAGGCCGAGGGCGAATGGGTGGTCGTGCTCAGCGGCAGCGCCGGGCTGCGCCTGGAGCACGAGCCACACACCCGCGTACTGCGCCCCGGCGACCATCTGGACATCCCGCCCGGTTGCCGCCACCGGGTGGAATGGACCGAGGCCGGCGTGGCCACGGTGTGGCTGGCGGTGTTCTATCAGGGCTGAGCCAGTGCCGCCGTGGCGGGCATCGCCTGCAACCGATAGAACCGCCACGGCAGCAGCACCGCAGCCACGGCCAGGCCGCAGGCGAAACCGACCCACACACCCACCGCGCCCAGCGAGGAGTGGAAGGCCAGCCAGTAGCTCAGCGGCAGCGCCAGCAACCAGTAGCTGACCATGGTCACCCCCACCGGCCAGCGGTAGTCCTGCAGGCCGCGCAAGGCGCCCAGTGCCGTGGACTGCAGGCCGTCAGCCACCTGCATGGCCGCGACCACCACGAACATCGGCACGGCGATGGCGATCACCTGCGGGTCGTCGCTCATGGCTTCGGCGATGGAGCGACCGAACAGCGCCAGCAGCACGGTGGCCACCAGCATCCAGGCGGTGACGCTGGCGAAGGTGGCGCTGCCGATGGCGCGGATGCGCGCCGTCTCGCCGCGGCCCTGGGCCTGGCTGATGCGGATGCTCACCGCCGCGGCCATGCCCAGCGGCAGCATGTACAGCAAAGCGCCGATCGACTGCACCACCTGGTTGGCCGCCAGGGCCGCATTGCCCAGCCAGCCGAGCATCCAGGCGGCGATCACCACCGCGCCGGCCTCGGCGAGATACCCCAGGCCCAGCGGCCAGCCCTCGCCCAGCAGCGTGCGCCAGCTCAACTGCGGTCCTTGTGGCGCCTGACGGTAACGCGCCAGCGAAGGCGCCAGGCGCCAATAGGCCAGTGCCAGCAGCACCGCCAGCGATTCGGCGATCACCCCGGCGACGCCCGCGCCCAGCAGGCCCAGCGCCGGCAGGCCGAAATGGCCGTGGATCAGCCCGTAGCTCAGCGGAATGTTGAACAGCACCGCGCTCATCACCAGCAGCACGCCCACCCAGGGCCGGCCGATGGCTTCCAGCACATCCTTGAACACCACCGCCAGGCAGTACGGGATCAGGAACACCGCCATCGCCTGCCAGTACGGCGTCAGCAGCGCCACGTCGGGCAGCGGCACGCCCAGCCATTGCACCAAGGGCAGACAGGCCAGCATCGCCAGGCAGCCGAGAATGCCCACCAACAGGCCATAACCCAGCCCGGCGCGCAGCGTGCGCGCCACGGTGCCGGGATCATCGGCGCCGTAGGCATGGCCGACGCGCACGCTCAGGGTAGCAAGCATGCCGTACAGCCCGGCATGGAAGATCAACCCGGCGCTGCTGGTCAGCGCGACACAGGCCAGCACCACGGTGCCCAGCGAGGCCAACAGCACGGTATCGGTCAGGCTGATCAGCTCGGCCGCCGACAGGCCCAGCACCAGCGGCAGCGCCAGGCGCAACAGGCCGGGCAGCTCGCCCAGCCAGGCAACATTCTTGGGTGAAACGAGGGCAGTCACGGTAGCCACCTCCAATTGACATACGCCGCGTATGCTAATGCCATTTATTGACATACGCAACGTATGCTAACTTGCAGCCACCGCTTTTTACCCGGAGCCCCCCATGCCCACCCCTCGCCGCAGCCGCGCCGCCATGAGCGCGGACACCACCGAACGGCTGATCGCCGTCGCCCGCCGCCAGTTCGCCGAAAAGGGCTTTGCCGCCGTGGTGATGGACGAGCTGTGCGCCGAAGCCGACCTCACCCGAGGGGCCCTGCACCACCATTTCGGCGGCAAGGCCGGGTTGTTCACCGCGGTGGTGGAGCACCTGCTCGAGGAGATCAACCAGGCGATCGACGCCCGCTACGCCACCCACGACGACCCGTGGGAGGGTTATATCGACACCTGCCTGTACTACTACGACCTGCTGCACGAGCCGGCCCTGCGGCGCATCCTGCTGCAGGACGCCCCCGGGGTGCTCGGCCCACGCCTGCGCGAGCTGGAGGAAGCCAGCTACATCGGGCCCATGGCCCAGGGGCTGGTGGAGTTGCAGCAGGCCGGCAGGCTGCGCGCCTTCGACGCCGTGGCCATGGCGCACCTGATCAACGGCGCGATGGGCGACAGTGGCATGTGGGTGATTGCCCAGGACGATCCGCAGGCGGCGGCGGAGCGGGTGAAGGGGGCGTTGCGCTGTTTGATGGAGGGGTTACAGGTCTGAGTTCATGCAG